>NZ_JAJCXD010000065.1:0-170859 GCF_021056305.1 Actinokineospora sp. PR83 | reverse complement strand
TGCGGGCGGGGTGTGGCGGGGCGGGGTGTGGGGTCAGCCGGTGGTGGTGCTGGGAGCAGTGGAGGGTGGGGCGGTCGGGGTGCCCTGGCGGGGTGGGCGGGCCGGGCCTTGGCCGCCGCGGTCACCCGGGCGGTCGAAGCGGCCGGGGCCGCGGTCGCCGGGGCCCCGGTTGTCCTGGCTCCGCTCGTGGCGGGCGTGGCCGCCGTGCCTGCCGTGGTCGTCGCCCGCGGCGCCGATGGCGAAGCCCGCGATGCCGCCGACGAGCAGCAGGGTCGCGCTGAGCAGGGCGGCGACCAGGAGGCTGACGGTGCGCGGCGGCGTGGAGCCCGTCGCCGTGGTCGTCGGCGGTGCTGCGGCCGGGAAGAACGCCTGCTGGGCGGTGGGGCCCGGGGCAGGTGTGCCGGGTCGGGCGGCACCGGGCTGGGCGGAGTCCGGCCGGGTCGGGCCGGGCTCGGCACCGCCGGGCGTGGCGGAACCGGGCTCGGTGGGGGTGGGGACCGGGAGCGGTGGGGTGGGGTCGGACCGCTCGGGGCCGGGGTTCGGGGTGTCGGCCATGTCCCATGGTGCGCTTCGGGGTTGTGTGGTCTCCGTATCGGGGGCGTGGTGGGGGGCGGATCAGAGGACGAAGGTGTCGGACCAGGGTTGGGCGGTGCGGCCGGAGAGGGCCTCCAGGAGGGAGGCCGCCTGGCCGTCGGTGAGGGAGGCGACGAAGTCGATGACCGCTCGGCCCCTGGCCAGGGCCAGGACGCCGGAGCGGCCCGCGGGGGCCTCGCCGGTGGCGCCGATGAGGGTTTCCGGGCGGTCGGCGGCCAGGGCGCTGTACTCGGCGTGGGCCAGCTCCACCAGGTCGTTGAGGCGGCGGGGGAGGCGGTCGGCCTCGAAGCGGTCGTCGAGCCACTGGTCGAGGGCCTCGACGAGCTTGGTCAGGAGGCGGGCCTGGCCGCGCTGGTAGAGGGCGAGGTCGGGGCGGAGGAGGACGAAGCGGCGGTGCACGAACTTGAGGACCTGCACCTCGTGCCACTGGGTGCGGCCGAGCAGGACGTGGCCGGAGCGGGTCGGGGGATCCGGTAGGACGTGCATCCCGGCGACCAGGCGCGCGGTCCAGCCCGAGGAGAAGCGGCCGAAGGCCTGCTCGGCGTCGACCGAGCCGTCGAACGGGACGGCCAGGAGGGAATCGACCAGTTCGGCCCGGACCCTGGACACGGCCTCGCCGAACGCGTCGTCGTCGACCATCCAGCCGTCGCGGGCGTGCAGGCGCCTGCGCAGGACCTCCAGGGAGCGGCCGGGGCGGCGCTCGTCGGAGTGCAGGGCCGCGTCGTCGAGGGCGGCGAAGCCCGCGCGGTCGGCCTCCCACTGGCCCAGTTCGGCGGAGACCGGGGCGTGCTGCAGGACGCCGATGCGGTGGAAGTCCTCCAGGTCGTGGATGGCGTAGGCGATGTCGTCGGCGTTGTCCATCACCGATGCCTCGACGGTCTGCTGCCAGTCGGGGACGCGCCCGGCGAACGGGAGGCGGGCGCCCGCGTGGTCGTCGAGCTCGGTGACGTAGACGGAGAACTTGCTCGACCCCGTGCCAGGGGCGTCCTTGGGCTCGGCGGCGCCGCGCGGCGGGTCGGGCAGGGCACTGGGGTGCGGCGGCGCCCCGACCAGGCGGGCCCACGGGTACTTGAGCACCGCCGCGCGCACCGCCGCGGTGAGGTCGAGGCCCGCGGCGCGGGGACCGCGGGTGTCGGTGGTGGTGATGATCCGGAAGCTCTGGGCGTTGCCCTCGAAGCCGTCGGGGAGCGCGAACCGGTGCCGGGCGATGCGGTCGAGGACCTGCTCGCCGAGGTGCCCGAACGGCGGGTGCCCCAGGTCGTGCGCCAGCGCCGCGGCCTCCACCACGTCCGGGTCGCAGCCGCCCAGCTTGTCCAGCAGCGGGACCAGGTCGGCGTCCGCGGCCAGCCGCTCGGCGATGGCCCTGGCGACCTGGGCCACCTTGAGGCTGTGGGTGAGCCGGTTGTGCAGCAGGCCCGACCCGCTGACGCTGACCACCTGCGTCACCCCGCCCAGCCGGGCGAAGAACGGTGAGGCGACGATGCGGTCGCGGTCGGCGCGGTACGGGCTGGCGGCGAGGTCGGCCGCGCCCGCGCCGCGGTCGCGGCGGGCTTCCCTGGCCGGGGTGTCGGCTGGTTCGGACATGCCGCAGAGCTTAGGGCGCGGCACCGACACGGGTCGGGAACTGTCCACAGGCCCTCGGTGCCCCCCGGTCCGGGGGCGGGATCGGCGGCGGCGGCCGGGGTGTGGTCGGATCGGGGCATGGACGTCGTGGTGGTGGGATCGGGTCCGGCGGGGTGGGCCGTGGCCGACGCCTGCGGCAGGCGCGGGCTGGAGGTGGCGCTGGTGGCGCCCGCTCCGCTGACGCCGTGGCCCGCGACCTACGGGATGTGGGCCGAGCAGGCCGCGGTGCTGCCCGACGGCGCCGCGACGACGGCCGCCACCGGCGTGCGCGCGGCCGGGCGGCTCCTCGACCAGGGGTACGTCGTCCTCGACAACGCCGCCACGCAGGCCGCCTACGCGCGCGGGTCCGTGACCCCCGTCGCCGACCGGGTCGCCTCGGCCGACCACGGGCCGCGCGGGTCCACGGTGGTGCTCGCGTCCGGGCGCAGGCTGGCGTGCCGGGTCGCGGTGGACGCCAGCGGCGCGCTGCGGGTGCTCTCGGGTGGACGGCCCGGTGGCCACCGCGCGGAGCAGACCGCCCACGGACTCGTGTTCCCGGCCGAGGCGGTCGCCGGTCTGGTCCCGCCGGGGCAGGCGGTCTTCATGGACGACTGGTCCACACAGGACGGCCTGGCCACCTTCCTCTACGCCGTCCCGCTCCCGGGAGGACGGACCCTCGTGGAGGAGACCTCCCTCGTCGCCAAGCCCGGGGTGCCCGTGGAGCGGTTGCGGCAGCGGCTGATCGCCCGCCTGCGCGCCGCCGGGGTGGACCCGGGGACCGCGACGGCGGCGGAGAACGTCCGCTTCCCCATGGACCTCCCCCGGCCCCGGACCGTCGCCATCGGCGCCGCCGCGGGCATGGTCCACCCGGCCACCGGCTACAGCGTCGCCGATTCCCTCGCCGTGGCGCCCCGGCTGGCCGACGCGATCGCCGCGGGCGGGACGGGGAGGGACGTGGTGTGGACACCGGCCGCCCGGGCCGTGCACGCCCTGCGCGCGCACGGCGCCCGGGTGCTGCGGTCGCTGCCCGCCGCCGCGCTGCCGGAGTTCTTCGACGCCTTCTTCGCGCTGCCCACCGAGGCGCGCCTGCCGTACCTGACCGGGCGGGAGGACCTCGCGGGGACGGCCGGGGCGATGACCGAGCTGTTCCGGGCGGCGCCGTGGCGGTTGCGGGCGGCGATGGCGGTGGGCGGGTTCACCGGAGCGCTTCGCGGAGCAGCCGGAACTCCGCCGCCAGCGCCTCCAGTTGGTAGTGGGCGTTGAGCCCGCTCGGGTTCGGCAGCACCCAGACCCCCGCGTCGCCGATCGTGGTGTCCTGGCGGCCGATCGTCGCCTTGGGCACGCCGAAGGCCGTCCGGTAGGCGGTGATCCCGACCACGGCCAGCATCCCGGGCCGGTACCTCCGGACCACCTCGACCAGCCGCTTCCCGCCCGCGCGCAACTCCTCGTCGGACAGTTCGTCGGCACGCGCGGTCGCTCGCGCCACCAGGTTGGTCAGCCCCAGGCCGAACGAGGTCAGTTCCTGCTGCTCGGCGGGCCGCAGCAGCCGGGGGGTGAAGCCGGAGGCGTGCAGGGCGGGCCAGAAGCGGTTGCCCGGCCGGGCGAAGTGGTGACCGGTGAAGCCGGAGTACAGGCCGGGGTTGATGCCACAGAACAGGACGTCCAGGTCGGGGGCGAGGACGTCCGGGATGGTGCGGTCGTGGGCGGCGGCGAGTTCGTCGCGAGTGGGTCTGGGCACGCACCCATGGGAGCAGAAGTCGATCACGGCTGCCACCGGGTGGGCCGGACTGGTCCGAACCTGTCGTCCGCCGACGAACGGGTCACCCCACCGGCGGGACACCTTTTGTCATGAAAAGGCAATCCACGCGGCGGCCGCTTCCTTTGCTTCCCGGCCACCGCTTCGCCCCCACTCCCCCATGTGGATTCCGAGCATCCCCCGCCCCCGGTTCCCACGCCGCCCCCTACGCAGGTTCCCGCTCCGGCTCTCCGCACCGACGTCTGGACCGGTTCGACGATCTGGTTATCTTTATAGTGAATAGATCATGGTTGATATATGGTCAGAAGAAAAGCCCCGGGGCGTACCCGAGGCGTTTCCTGTCAGACGGTGAAGCCGAGGGCGCGCAACTGCTCGCGCCCGTCGTCGGTGATCTTCTCCGGGCCCCACGGCGGCATCCAGATCCAGTTGATCCGGAAGTCGTCGACGACCCCGGACCCGCTCAGCGCGACCCGGGTCTGCTCCTCGATCACGTCGCTGAGCGGGCACGCGGCCGACGTCAGCGTCATGTCCAGGGTGGCGGTGTTGTCGTCCTCGACCCGGATGTCGTACACCAGGCCCAAGTCGACGACGTTGATGCCGACCTCGGGGTCGACCACGTCGCGCATGGCCTCCTCGACGTCCTCCACCGAGGCCACGTCGGCGCGCGGGGCGGCGACCTGGTCGGTCATCCCGGCGGCGCCGCGCACGACCTCCTCCGCGGAGACCTCGGGCACCGTGTCCGTGTCCTGCGTGCTCTGCTCGGTCATGCTCGACCCTCCCCTTCGGCGCGGACGACCGCGTCCTTGAACGCCATCCAGCCCAGCAGCGCGCACTTGACGCGCGCCGGGTACTTGGCGACACCGGCGAAGGCGATGCCGTCCTCCAGCACGTCCTCGTCCGGCTCGACCTTGCCGCGCCCCTGCATCAGTTCCACGAACGCGTCGAGCTTCTTGAACGCCTCCCCCACCGGCTTGCCGACCACCAGGTCGGTCAGCACCGACGTCGAAGCCTGGCTGATCGAGCAGCCCTGCCCGTCGTAGGAGACGTCGGCGACCTGCTCGCCGTCGAGCCGCACCCGCAGCGTGACCTCGTCCCCGCAGGTCGGGTTGACCTGGAAGGACTCGGCGTCGTACGGGTCGCGCAGGCCGCGGCCGTGCGGGTTCTTGTAGTGGTCCAGGATGATCTCCTGGTACAGCGACTCCATCTGCACCTAGACCACCCCGAAGAACCGCTGGACCTCGCGCACCCCGGCGAGGAACGCCTCGACGTCGGCGAGGTCGTTGTAGACGTAGAAGCTGGCCCGCACGGACGCCGGGACGCCCAGGCGCCGGTGCAGCGGCCACGCGCAGTGGTGGCCCACCCGCACCGCCACACCCTGGTCGTCGAGGACCTGCCCGACGTCGTGCGGGTGCACCCCGTCGACGACGAACGCCACGGCCCCGCCCCTGTCGGTCGCGGTGCCCGCGGCGTCCAGCGCCGGGCCGAGGACCCGGATGCCCGGGATCTCGGCCAGACCGGCCAGGGTCGCCACGGTCAGGTCGTGCTCGTGCCGGGAGACCTGCGCCATGTCCAACGCGGACAGGTAGTCCACGGCCGCGCCGAGGGCCACCGCCTGCGAGGTCATCGGCGTGCCCGCCTCGAACCGCTGCGGCGGCGCGGCGAAGGTGCTGGCCTCCATCCGGACCGTCTCGATCATCGAGCCGCCGGTCAGGAACGGCGGCAGCGCGGCCAGCAGCTCGCGGCGCCCGTAGAGCACGCCGAGGCCGTACGGGCCGAGCATCTTGTGGCTGGAGAAGACCGCGAAGTCCACGTCCAGGGCCCGCAGGTCGACCGGCTGGTGCGGCACCGACTGGCAGGCGTCGAGCAGCGTGAGGGCGCCGACGGCCTTGGCCCGCGCGACGATCGGCGCGGGCGGGTTGACCGTGCCGAGCACGTTCGACTGGTGGGTGAACGCCACCAGCTTCGTGCGCTCGTTGACGATCCCGTCGAGGTCGGACAGGTCGAGCCTGCCCTCGTCGGTCACCGGGAACCAGCGCAGGGTCGCCCCGGTGCGCTGCGCGAGCTGCTGCCAGGGCACCAGGTTCGCGTGGTGCTCCATCTCGGTGGTGACGATCTCGTCGCCGGGGCCGAGGGCGAACCGCGCCGCCTCCGGCCCGGAGGTGGCCGCGTTGCCCATGGCGTAGGCGACCAGGTTGACGCCCTCGGTGGCGTTCTTGGTGAACACCAGCTCGTCGGCGTCGGTGCCGACGAACGCGGCGATGCGCGCCCGGGCGGCCTCGTAGGCGTCGGTGGCCTCCTCGGCGAGCTGGTGCGCGCCGCGGTGGACCGCCGAGTTGTGCTGTTCGAGGAACTCGCGCTCGGCGTCGAGGACCTGCCTCGGTCGCTGCGAGGTGGCGCCGGAGTCCAGGTACACCAGGCGCTTGCCCTCGCGGACGGTGCGGCCCAGGATCGGGAAGTCGGCGCGGAGGGCGTCGACGTCCAGCGGTGCGGAGACTGTGGTGGTCACCTGACCGGCACCTCCTTGTCTGTCAGTTCGGGTGGCTACTCGGGTGCAACGTCAGGAGGCGGTCGTGGCTTCCTGGATCGCGGCGTACTTGACGTAGCCCTCGTTCTCCAGGACGTCGGCCAGCTCGGCGCCGCCGGACTCGACGATGCGCCCACCGGCGAAGACGTGCACGAAGTCCGGGGTGATGTGGCGCAGGATGCGGGTGTAGTGCGTGATCAGCAGCACACCGGTCTCCCCGGAGGCCTTGTACCGGTTCACGCCCTCGGACACCACGCGCAGCGCGTCGACGTCGAGGCCGGAGTCGGTCTCGTCCAGGATGGCGATCTTCGGCTGGAGCAGCGCGAGCTGCAGGATCTCGTGGCGCTTCTTCTCACCGCCGGAGAAGCCCTCGTTGACCGAGCGCTCGGAGAAGGCCGGGTCGATCTCCAGCTCGCCCATCTGCTGCTTGACCTCCTTGACCCAGGTCCGCAGCTTGGGGGCCTCGCCGCGGACCGCGGTGGCGGCGGTGCGCAGGAAGTTCGACATCGACACGCCGGGGACCTCGACCGGGTACTGCATGGCCAGGAACAGGCCGGCGCGGGCGCGCTCGTCGACGGACATGGCGAGCACGTCCTCACCGTCGAGGGTGATCGTGCCCGAGGTCACCTCGTACTTGGGGTGGCCCGCGACCGCGTAGGACAGCGTCGACTTGCCGGACCCGTTGGGGCCCATGATCGCGTGCGTCTCGCCCGCCTTCACGGTGAGGTCGACGCCCTTGAGGATCTCCTTGGGACCGTCCTCGGTGGCGACCGAGACGTGCAGGTCCTTGATCTCCAGGGTGGCCATTCTCTTCATCTCTCCAGTGGTGGTTCAGTTCAGGGTGGTCGTGACGTCGACCGACACGTCGTCACCTTCGACGGTGACCGGGAAGACCTCGACCGGGTCGGTGGCCGGTGGGGAGGACGGGGCGCCGGTGCGCAGGTCGAAGCACGACCCGTGCAACCAGCACTCCAGGCCCTTGCGGGTCAGCTCGCCCTCCGACAGCGACACCTCGGCGTGGCTGCACGAGTCGCGCAGCGCGTGCACCTGCTCGCCCCGGCGCACCAGCACCACGGGCACGTCGTCGACCTCGACGGCGAACGGCTTGCCGTCGTCGAGGTCGGTCAACGCACACGCGCGGATCATGCGCCGACGGCTTCCAGCTCCGCCTCGATCGCCGCTTCCAGGCGCTCGCGCACCTCGGGGACGGCGATCTTGTGGATCAGCTCGTGGAAGAAGCCGCGCACGACCAGGCGCCGGGCCTGGCCCTCGGGGATGCCGCGGGCCTGCAGGTAGAACAGTTGCTCGTCGTCGAAGCGGCCGGTCGCGCTGGCGTGGCCCGCGGAGACGATCTCGCCGGTCTCGATCTCCAGGTTCGGCACCGAGTCGGCGCGGCACCCGTCGGTGAGCAGCAGGTTGCGGTTGAGCTCGTAGGTCTGGGTGCCCTCGGCGACCGCGCGGATGAGCACGTCGCCGATCCAGACGGTGTGCGCGCCCTCACCTTGGAGAGCACCCTTGTACGTCACGTTCGACGTGCAGTTCTCCTGGTTGTGGTCGACGAAGGTGCGGTGCTCGAAGTGCTGGCCCGCGTCGGCGAAGTACACACCGGACAGGTCGACCTCGGCGCCCTTGTCGGCGAACTTCGCGGTCGGCGAGACCCGCACGACGTCGCCGCCCAGGGTGACCACGGTGTGCTTGAACACCGCGTCGCGGCCGATCTGCGCGTGGTGCGCGGAGACGTGCACCGCGTCGTCGGCCCAGTCCTGGATGGACACCACGGCGAGCTTGGCGCCGTCGGCCAGCACGAACTCCACGTTGTCGGCGTAGACCCCGGAACCCCGGTGGTCGAGGACGACCGTGGCCTCGGCGAACTGCTCCGCGCGGATCTGCAGGTGCCCGTAGGCGACCTGGCCCGCGCCGGGGCCGGTGATCGTGACCGAGACCGGCGCCGAGGCGACGGCCTCCTTGGTCACGGTCAGCACGGTGGCCTCGGTGAACGAGCTGTAGGCCTGCGCGGCGATCCGGTCGGCCGGGACACCGCCCGCGCCGAGGCGGGCGTCGTCGCGACCGACCGTCTCGTGGGTCACCTCGGCCGGGGTGTCGACCTCGATCACCGCGGAGCCGGTCGCCGCGGTACCGGTGTGCAGCCCGGCGAGGCGCTTCATCGGGGTGAAGCGCCAGATCTCCTCCCGGCCGGTGGGCACCTCGAACGCGTTGACGTCGTAGGAGGTGAACCACTCGGCCCGGGAGGACTCCGGGACGACAGCCCCGTGGGAGTGGGGCTTCTGAACAGACGCGGTCATTTAACCGACCGCTCCTTCCATCTGGAGCTCGATGAGACGGTTGAGTTCGAGGGCGTACTCCATGGGGAGCTCGCGCGCGATGGGCTCGACGAACCCGCGCACGATCATCGCCATGGCCTCGTCCTCGGTCAGGCCGCGCGACATCAGGTAGAAGAGCTGGTCGTCGCTGACCTTGGACACGGTGGCCTCGTGGCCCATCGACACGTCGTCCTCGCGGATGTCGACGTACGGGTAGGTGTCCGAGCGGCTGATCTGGTCGACCAGCAGCGCGTCGCACTTGACCGTGGACTTCGAGTGGTGCGCCCGCTTGTTGACCTGGACCAGGCCGCGGTAGGAGGTCCGGCCGCCGCCGCGCGCCACCGACTTGGAGATGATCGTCGAGGACGTGTGCGGTGCCATGTGGACCATCTTGGCACCCGCGTCCTGGTGCTGGCCCTCGCCCGCGAAGGCGATGGAGAGCACCTCGCCCTTGGCGTGCTCGCCCATCAGGAACACGGCCGGGTACTTCATGGTGACCTTGGAGCCGATGTTGCCGTCGATCCACTCCATGGTCGCGCCCTCTTCGGCCTTGGCGCGCTTGGTGACCAGGTTGTAGACGTTGTTCGACCAGTTCTGGATGGTCGTGTAGCGGCAGCGGCCGCCCTTCTTGACGATGATCTCCACGACCGCGGAGTGCAGCGAGTCCGAGGAGTAGATCGGCGCGGTGCAGCCCTCGACGTAGTGCACGTAGGCACCCTCGTCGACGATGATCAGCGTGCGCTCGAACTGGCCCATGTTCTCGGTGTTGATCCGGAAGTAGGCCTGCAGCGGGATCTCGACGTGCACGCCCTTGGGGACGTAGATGAACGAGCCGCCGGACCAGGTGGCACCGTTGAGCGCGGAGAACTTGTTGTCCCCGTGCGGGATCACCGAGCCGTAGTACTCCTCGAACAGCTCCGGGTGCTCGCGCAGCGCGGTGTCGGTGTCGAGGAAGATGACACCCTGCTTCTCGAGCTCCTCGTTGATCTTGTGGTAGACCACCTCGGACTCGTACTGGGCGGCGACACCGGAGACCAGGCGGGCCTTCTCCGCCTCCGGGATGCCCAGCTTGTCGTAGGTGTTCTTGATGTCCTCGGGCAGGTCCTCCCAGCTCGCGGCCTGCTTCTCGGTGGAGCGCACGAAGTACTTGATGTTGTCGAAGTCGATCCCGGAGAGGTCAGAACCCCACGTCGGCATCGGCTTCTTGTCGAAGAGGCGCAGCGCCTTGAGGCGCGACTCGAGCATCCACTCGGGTTCGCTCTTCTTCGCGGAGATGTCCCGCACGACGGCTTCCGAGAGGCCGCGCTTGGCGCTCGCGCCAGCGAAGTCCGAGTCGGCCCAGCCGTACTCGTAGCGCCCGAGTGAGTCCAGGGTCTGCTCCTGGGTCATCGGGGTCGCTGTGGTGGTTCGCTGCTCGGCAGCGGCAGTCATAGGGACTTCCCTCCATCCGGAACTTCTCGAGCTGTGGTGCGCCGCGCGCGCTGCTGGTCCGGCACGTGCGGGACGTGCGTGGTGCACGCCGCGTCGCCGTTGGCGATGGTCGCCAACCGCTGCACGTGCGTACCGAGCAGGTCCGCGAACACCGCCGTCTCGACCTCGCACAGCTGCGGGAACTCCGCGGCGACGTGCGCGACCGGGCAGTGGTGCTGGCAGAGCTGCTCACCGATGCCGACGCTGCGCGTCGAGGCGGCGTAGCCCTCGCGCGTCAGCGCCGTGGCCAGGGCCTCCGCGCGGGCCGCGGGGTCCTCGAACGCGGTGACGGCCTCGCGGTGCGGGTCGACCAGGGTGGCCACCCGGCGCTCGGCGAACGCCCGCACCGCCTGCTCCCCGCCGGACTCGGCGAGGAACCGGAGGGCGGAGATCGCCAGGTCGTCGTAGGCGTGGCCGAACCGGGCGCGCCCGGACTCGGTCAGCAGGAAGAGCTTGGCCGGGCGTCCGCGGCCCCGCTGGCCGCGGCGGGGGGCGTCACGGGTGTACGCCTCCCCGTCCGCCACCAGGGCGTCCAGGTGCCTGCGGACGGCGGTCGGGCTCAGCCCCAGCGCCTCGGCGATCGCGGCCGCCGTGACCTCCCCGCGCTCCAGCAGCAGTCGGGCCACACCGTGCCTGGTGCGACCGTCGACCTGCTGACCTGCGCCGACGGGACCGGGGACGGTCACCCCCGGGGCGGGCTGAGCGGGTTCGGTCTTTTTCACAACACAAGTGTGTCTTATTTCCCGGAGGCCCGCAAAGGCACCCCCCGATCGCGTGACCGGCCTCACCCTCGCGGCCGCCCCGCTACCCTTCGCCACGTGGTGGCAGCGGACACGCAGGAGCAGGCGGAGCGCGGTCGCGCACCGGGGGAATCGGCACCGCTGGACCGGGTGGAGCGCGCGCAACTGGACACGGTGCGCCGGTTCGGCACGGTGGGCTCGCTGCTGCTGACCATCGGTTCGCTCGGCGCGGGGGCGGCCCCGGTGTTCAACCCGGTGTTCCGGCTGCCGGTGCTGGGGCTGTTCAGCCGGATGACGACGGTGGCGCTGGCGTTCGCGTTCACCGGCGTGTTCATGATCGTGCTGGCCTGGCTGGCGCTGGGGCGGCTGTCGCGGCCGGGGCGGGCGCGGGCGGTGTCGGTGCCGCAGATGGGCCGCACCCTGGCGATGTGGATCACCCCGCTGGTGTTCACCGTGCCCAGCTTCAGCCGCGACGTCTACAGCTACCTGGCGCAGAGCGAGATCGTGAACCTCGGCCAGGACCCGTACACCGTCGGCCCGGCGCAGGCGCTCGGGCTGAACAACCCGCTGACCCTGGGCGTGCCGACGATGTGGCGGGAGACCCCGTCGCCGTACGGCCCGCTGTTCCTGACCCTGGGCAAGGCGGTGAGCTGGCTCACCGGGGACCACGTGGTGATGGGCGTGGCCGCGCACCGGCTGATCGCCCTCGTCGGGCTGGCGATGATCGTGTGGGCGCTGCCCCGGCTGGCCCGCCGGTTCGGGGTGAGCCCGGTCAGCGCGCTGTGGCTGGGCGCGGCCAACCCGCTGGTGCTGTTCCACCTGGTCGTCGGCGTGCACAACGAGGCGCTGGCGATCGGGCTGATGCTCGTCGGGTTCGAGCTGGCGCTGCGGAACATGCCCAGGGTGACCCCGGACGGGCCGTTCCCGCCGTGGCAGCGCGGCGAGCTGCTCTGGTACGCGATCGGCGCGGCGGTGATCACCCTCGGCGCGGCGGTGAAGATCCCGGCGGCGCTGGCCCTGGGGTTCCTCGGGGTGATGATCGCCCGGCGGATGGGCGGCCGGTGGTCGCACCTGTTCGCCACGGCGGGCGGGCTGTTCGTGGTGTTCGCCGTGGTGCTCAGCGCCTGCTCGTTCGGCAGCGGCCTGGGCTACGGCTGGGTGGCCACTCTGAACACCGCCTCGACGATCAAGAGCTGGATGGCGCCGATGACCGCGCTGGGCTTCGGCGCGGGCGGGCTGGGCGTGCTGCTGGGCCTGGGCAACCACATCGAGGCGGCGATCACCGTCAGCCGGGCCGTCGGCGGGGTCCTCGGGCCGCTGCTGGCGGCGAAGCTGCTGCTGGACTCGTTCCGCTGGCGGCTGCGCCCGCTGACCGGGCTGGGCGTCGGGATGGGCGCGGTGCTGGTCCTCGGCGCCACCGTGCAGCCCTGGTACCTGCTGTGGGCGGCGGTCCCGCTGGCCGCCGCGGCGGGCAACACCAAGTTCCGCACCGCGGCCACGATCATCAGCGCCGGGCTGGCGGTCGCGCTGGCGCCGACCGGGCAGACCTTCGACGGCCGGGTGTTCGTGCTGCCCTACGCCATCATCGGCGCCGTCGTGGTGACGGTGGTCGCCGTGGTGGTGGTCCGCAGGCGGATCCCGCGCAGCGAGTGGCTGCCCGGGCGGCGGGTGACGGCAACCACGCCCTAGGCTGCACAGTCGTGAGCGCCCCCGCCGTCGAGGTGTCCGACCTGGTCAAGAGATACGGGTCCACCACAGCCGTGGACGGTCTGTCGCTGCGGGTCGAGCGCGGCACGGTCCTGGGGCTGCTCGGCCCCAACGGCGCGGGCAAGACGACCACGGTGGAGACCTGCGAGGGCTTCCTGCGGGCGGACTCGGGCACCGTGCGGGTGCTCGGCCTCGACCCGGTCGCCGACGCGGCGGCGCTGCGGCCCCGGATCGGCGTGATGCCCCAGGGCGGCGGCGCGTACCCCGGCGTGCGGGCGGCGGAGATGCTGGACCTGGTCGCCGCGTGCGCGGCGAACCCGCTCGACCCCGCCTGGCTGATCGACGTGCTGGGCCTGTCCGGCGCGGTGAAAACCCCGTACAAGCGGCTCTCCGGCGGCCAGCAGCAGCGGCTGTCACTGGCCTGCGCCCTGGTCGGCCGCCCGGAGCTGGTGTTCCTCGACGAGCCGACCGCGGGGATGGACCCGCAGGCCCGGCGCCTGGTGTGGGACCTGGTCGCGGCGCTGCGCGCGGACGGCGTCAGCGTGCTGCTCACCACGCACCTGATGGAGGAGGCCGAGTCGCTGGCCGACCGGGTGGTGATCATCGACCACGGCCGGGTGGTGGCCGACGGCACACCCGGCGAGCTGACCGCCGAGCGCCCCGACGACCAGCGGCTGCGGTTCCGCGCCAAGTCGGGCATGGACACCGCGCTGCTGCTGGCCGCGCTGCCGGAGGGCTGCCGGGTCACCGAGCCCACCGCGGGCGGCTACCTCGTCACCGGCACCGTCGACCCGCAGGTGGTCTCGACGGTGACCGCGTGGTGCGCCCAGCAGGGGGTGCTGGCCGAGGAGCTGAACGTCGGTCGGCGCAGCCTGGAGGACGTCTTCCTGGAGCTGACCGGACGGGAGCTGCGGTCGTGACCTTCCCCGCGGGCACCTTCACCCCCGCACCCGGCCGCGGCCGGACCGGGCGGATGCTGCTGGTCCACGCGCGCACCGAGGCGGTGCTGACGCTGCGCAACGGCGAGCAGGTGCTGCTGACCCTGCTGATCCCGCTGGCGCTGCTGGTGGGCCTGAGCCTGCTCGACGTCATCACCATGCCCGCCCCCCGGGTCGACTCGGTGACCCCGCGGGTGTTCGCCCTGGCGATCATGTCCTCGGCGTTCACCGGGCAGGCCATCGCACTGGGCTTCGACCGCCGCTACGGCGTGCTCAAGCGGCTGGCGGCGACCGCGCTGCCCCGGTGGCTGCTGGTGGCCGGGCGGGTCGCGGCGGCGCTGGCGG
Organism: Actinokineospora sp. PR83; assembly: GCF_021056305.1. NCBI lineage: Bacteria > Bacillati > Actinomycetota > Actinomycetes > Pseudonocardiales > Pseudonocardiaceae > Actinokineospora > Actinokineospora sp. PR83. The sequence continues at coordinate 156,862 of NZ_JAJCXD010000065.1, read as the reverse complement.
TCGTGGTGGTGCAGTTGGTGGTGCTGGGCGCGGTGGCGCTGGCGCTGGGCTGGTCGCCGTCGGCGGCGGGTCTGGGGTGGACGGTGCTGCTGGTGGTGCTGGGGACGTTGACCTTCGGGGCGCTGGGGGTGCTGCTGGGGGGTGCGCTCAAGGCTGAGGTCGTGCTGGCGCTGGCCAACGTGATCTGGTTCGTGCTGCTGCTCGCCGGTGGGATCGTGCTGCGGGTTGACGCGCTGCCCGGGGGGATGGCCGCTGTGGTGCGGTTGTTGCCTTCCGGGGCGTTGACGGAGGGGTTCACGCAGGCCCTGGTCGACGGGGTCGCGCCGTCGTGGTGGGTGTGGGTGACGTTGGCGGTGTGGGGTGCTGTGGGCGGGGTTGTCGCGACTCGGACGACGAAGCTGGTCTGAGCCGCGTGCTTCGGCTCAAGAGCCCGGGGGTTTTGTTCTGGGTACCCGGGGTGGGCCGATGCTCGGCCGTGACCGGGCTTCAAAGCGCCGGGATTTTGTCGCTGGTGCCCGGTGCCCGGGTGGGTGGATCTGCTTAGCCGGGCCGGCGGTTGCGAGGAGCATTGTCAATAGTTGTGGATCATGTTTGTCGGATGCCTGTGTCAGGCGAGTTGGCCGGTCTGGTACAGGTGGTCGAAGATGAGTTGGTCGACGGGGGATACGCGGTCGCGGTCGGCGTAGGTCAGCCAGATGAGTTCTTCGATCTCGCTGCTGGGGGTCAGGGTTCCTTGGTAGTCGGCGCTGTAGCAGGTCATCCGCACTGCGACGCCGGTTGCGTGGCCGTGTGCTTGGGCGTGGAAGGTGCCGACGTGCACCGCGCTGGCGGGTGCGATGGCGACGGCGAGTTCTTCGTGGATCTCCCGGATGAGGGTCTGGATATCGGTCTCGTCGGGTTCGCGTTTGCCGCCAGGGATGTAGTACACGTCCTTACCGCGTGACCGTGTGCTGAGGATCTTGCCGGATTCCAGCCGAATCCACGCGATCTTGTCGATAGCCGTCATGGTTTCCTTCCACTCGGTGGGGTTGGTTCAGGCTGCGTGTTCGTCAGGGCGTTCGACGAGTTGCCCGTCGGTGAAGGTGGCGCCGGCTCGGACGAGCGCGACGAGCTGCGGTGCGTTGACCGCGCGCCAGCGGGCTTGGGCTGACTCGATGAGTTTGACCGCCATCGCCAGCCCGGCAGCTCGGGAACCGGAACCTTTCGTGATCTTGGTGCGGTGCCGCACGGTGGCGGAGGTCGACTCGATGGGGTTGGTGGTCCGCAGGTGGATCCAGTGTTCGGCGGGGTAGTCGAAGAACGCGAGCAACTCGTCAAGGTCGTCGGTAATCTTGGCGACCGCTTTGGGAAACTTCGCACCATGGGCGGCGACGAACACCTTGGCCGCGTCCAGGGTGTGTCGCTTGTTCTCGGCATTCCAGATCTCCGCCAGGGCCTTCTTCGCCCCAGGGTGCGCGGACTTGGGCAGCGCGGCCAGCACGTTGCCGATCTTATGGAACCAGCATCGCTGCTCCCGGGCTTCCGGGAACACCTCGCGCAGGGCGCCCCAGAACCCGAGCGCACCGTCGCCGACCGCCAGGACCGGGGCACGCATCCCCCGTCGAGCGCAGTCACGCAGCAGATCCGCCCACGACTCGGCAGACTCGCGATACCCATCGGCCAGTGCGATGAGTTCCTTGCGGCCGTCAGCACGCACCCCCGATCATCACCAGCAGGCACAGCTTGTGCTCCTCCAGACGGATGTTGACGTGGATACCATCGGCCCAGAGATAAATATAGTCGACTTCGGACAGATTACGCTCAGAGAAGGCATGCTGCTCAGCCTTCCATTGCTCGGTCAACCTGGTGATCACCGAGGCGGATAGGCCCTTCGCGGAGCCGAGGAACTGGCCCAGCGCGGGCACGAAATCCCCCGAGGATAGACCGTGCAGGTACAGCAGCGGCAGCACCTCGGTGAGCTTCGGGGTCTTGCGCGCCCAAGGCGGCAGGATCGCCGAAGCTCACCGCTTCCACTCGCCCGTGTCGGGGTCGATGCGCTTGTCGTTCACCCGCGGCGCGGTGACCTCGATGGCGCCGGCGCTGGTCAACACTTCACGCGGCTGGTGGTACCCATTACGCACGGCCAGCCGGTGTCCACGCTCGTCGCGCTCGCCGATGAATTGGGCAATGTAGGCGTCGACCTCAGCCTGCAGGGCCTCGGTCAGCATCTGCCGGGCGCCTTTCCGCACGAGCTGATCAATCAACGACGAACCATCCGAAGGACGGTCATCGCCAGCAGCAGGGTCAGGGACTACGGTCAGCATCGGGACGTACCTTCCCCACCAGCGTTGCAGCGCCGGTCTTGCTTGGAGCCTTCAACCGATCACTGGGAAGGTACGGCCTCTCCCAGCCGATCCACAGGTCTCCAGCATTGCTCGGTTGCGAGGGTGGTCGGCGGCTGCGCACCGTGGGGTTCCGCGTGGCTGGTTGATGGGCCGGCGGTTTCTTTGGAGGCGGGTTCCTAGCGCCAGTTGCCCACTGCGGCGACTGATTCCAGCCACCCGACCTCGGCGGCGAGGTCCGTTGTGCCCCGGTGGGTTTCCGGGGCCGGGGTGGGGTGGGGGTCGGCGCCGTCGAGTTTGGCGCGCAGGGCGGTGCGGAGGGATTCGGCCTCAGCGGTGGCGGACAGTTCGCCCGGGGTCGGGTCGCGGTAGGGGCGCAGGGCGGCTCGGCCGTCCCAGATTTCGATGACCCGGCGGTAGAGGCGGTATTCCATGTGCCACCACGGGGTGGGTGAGCGCAGTTCGATGGTGGGGGTGGCGGTGCGCAGGGCGTGCCAGAGCGGGGTGAGGCGGCGGTAGGAGCGGTAGTGGGCGAGCCAGGTTCGGGCGGCGTCGACGCGGGGACCCCAGGCGGGGAGGGTGATGCCGACGATCGCTGTGCTCAGGCCGATGGCGAGCAGGGTCAGTTCGGGGAAGGTCTGGTTCCACGGTGGTGGGGTGCCGAAGCGGCCGCCGAGGATGAAGCAGGCGCGGTGGCCCGCCCAGGCGACGCAGCACCAGCCGCCGGTGGTGAGCAGCCAGAGGCCCCGGCGCAGCCAGCGGCGGTCGGCGATGCGGGCCCAGTGGGCGGTGAGGCGGGTGTTGACCAGCAGGCAGCCCGCCACGCCGAGGACGAACAGCAGGTTCGCCGCCGCCGTCCACGGTTGCCGCCCCCAGTCGACCCGGCCCCAGTCCGGGGATTCGACCTGGGTGGCGACCAGCCAGGCCGCCAGCAGCACAGCCATGCCGGTGCCGGTCAGGGCGGCCCGGGAGCGCAGGGCGGTGGGCACGCGGTGGGGTGGGTGGGTGGAGTGCACGAAGAACGCCTGCAACGCGAAGGTGCCCCCGACGACCAGTTCGTGCTGCACGATCCAGCCCGCGCCGGGCAGGACCGCGTCGAGCAGGCCGCCCACGGTGCGCAGGCCCAGGGCCAGGGCCAGCAGGAGGGCCAGCAGGGCCGACCACAGCGCCCAGTGGCCCGGTCGCGGGGCGCGCAGCAGGTCGGCGGCCTTGTAGGCGACGGCGAGGCCGACGACCGCGATCACCGCCAGGTGCAGTGCCTCAGCCGACACCGCCGCCCCCGTCGGCGCGGCGTTCCATGACCTCGGCGAACCGGTCGACCACGGCGGCCTCGGTGGGGTCCAGCGCCCGCCGGTCGGGGACGAGCCTGCGGTCGGCCAAGCGCCAGATCAGCGACGCGGCCACCTCGGCCTGCTGCTCCAGGACGTCGTCGTAGCCCGCGCGGTGCAGCACGCCCATGCGCCGCAGCAGGTCCGGGGACACGTCCGGGGTGAGTTCCGGGCCCAGGCCGGTGCCGCCGTGGCCGAGCAGGATGTGGCCCAGCTCGTGGCAGACGATGTGCTCGGCGCGCAGCGGTGGGCTGTCGGCGTCGTGCACGATGACGTCGACCGTGGGGCCGCTGAGCCAGGCGCCGTCCGGGGAGCCCGGGGGCATGACCATCGGCAGCACGTGGATCGGCCTGCCGCGGTGCGCGGCGACCCTGGCGCAGAACTCCCCCAGGTCCCACGGCCGCGGCACGCCGACCTCGGCCAGCAGTTCCCGCACCCGCCTGCGCAGCCTGCGGTGCTCGGCCAGGCCCCTCACGGTGCCGCCGCCGTGCTGTCGCCGCGCTGTCGCGGTGCCCTCACCTCGGCTCGGGCTTCCCGCTCTCGGCCCTGCGCTCCGGGCGCGCGTGCGCGCGCTCGATCTCGCACACCCGGTTGGCCATCTCCAGGATCGCCGCCCGCCCCGCCTCCGACAGCTCCCCGGCGCGCATCGCGATCGCCCGCACCTGCGCGTCGCGCCAGGCGGCGACCAGGTCGAGCTGCTCGTCGACGCGGGCGGACTCGGCGTCGTCGGAGAAGTAGCCCAGGGGCACGCCGAAGAACCTGGCCAGCGCCGACAGGTGCCGGAAGCTCGGGTTGTCCCTGGTGCCGCGGCGCCAGGCCGAGATCGCGCTGTGCGAGATGTCGACCGACTGCTCGGCGCGGATCGAGGCGGCGATCTCCTCGTTGGTGAACGGGCCCCGCCCGGCCGGGTGGACCGTGGCCACCAACCGGTTCAACTTCGCGGACAGCCCCAGATCCCCGTGGTCCATCTCCCCCACCTCACGGCGAATGGTTTTCGACACCTGTCGAAAACACGCACCGGTCGTTGCACTACTGTTGAAACCCTGCGCAGGCGGAGTATATGTTCACCACGCCTGGGGAAACGCTACCGCCGGACGGGTCGTGGGGGGAGTGACCCGTCCGGCGGTAGCCCACGGGAAGGCGATGGGGGAGTTCGCCCTCCGACGACCGAGTGTAGTCCGACATGATCATCGCGTGGAGCACTTCCGCGAAGATGGACACACTTTCGCCGGTTCACCCGGCGATGAGAGCCACGGCACGCTAGAGCGGCCCATCGGCGGGTTCTCAGCCACACCCACCTACCATCGGCCCGTGGCGCTGGAGACACTGAAGAACCGCATCGATCGGCTCCCCGGGGCGAGCGTGCGCACGCAGCGCGCGGTGGCGGTCGGGGTGCTCCTGACCCAGGCGCTGATCGCGGTCGCGGGCTCCGTCGTCCGGGTCACCGGGTCCGGCCTGGGGTGCAGCACCTGGCCGGAGTGCCAGCCGGGCAGCATGGTGCCGGTCGACCACCCCGAGTTCGCCGCGCTGCACCAGTGGATCGAGTTCGGCAACCGGCTGCTGACCGGGGTGGTGGGCATCATCGCCTTCGCCGCGTTCGCCCTGGCCTACCTCGACCGCCCGCGCCGCCGCCGCTACGTGCGCCTCGGCTTCATCATGCCCGCGGGCGTGGTCGTGCAGGCGGTCATCGGCGGCATGACGGTCCGCTTCGACCTGCTCTGGTGGACCGTCGCGGTGCACTTCCTCGCCTCGGCGCTGATGGTGTGGCTGGCGACGCTGTTCCTGCACTCCATCGACGAGGGCGACGGCCCGCCGGTGCACCGCGGCCTGGCCCCGCTGCGCGGGCTGCTGCCGCTGATGGTGGTCGTGCTCGTCGGGATGCTCATCGCGGGCACGATGGTCACCGGCGCGGGCCCGCACGCGGGCGACCCGAACACCCCGCGGCTCGCGCTGCCGGTGGACACCCTGGCCCACGTGCACGCCGCGTTCCTCTACGTCTTCCTGGGCATGCTGGTCGCCGTCGGCGTGATGATCAAGGCCGACGCGGACGCCCCCCCGGTGCTGTGGCGGCGGTTCCTGCTGCTGACCGCGGTGGTGCTGGCCCAGGGCCTGCTCGGCTTCGTGCAGTACTGGACCGGCGTCCCGGAGCTGCTGGTGTCGCTGCACGTCCTCGGCGCCACGGCGGTCATCGCGGCGACGGCCAGCCTGTGGGCGGGCACGCGCGAGCGCCCGCTGGTGCGCCCGGGGTCAGACCGGGTCCTGGTCACCCGCGGCTGAGGTCCCGCCGCCGGGTGGCGGCACCGCGGGCAGGCTCCACGCGGTGCGGAACGCGCTGATGGTGAGCCAGGCCAGGCGGGCGTTGACCGGGAAGAACTGGCGGACCGAGGTCAGCGTGTCGAACGACGCGTCGCCCCTGCCGTCGCGGCCGGTGTTGAGGTCGTGCTCGCTGAAACCGCGGCCGAAGACCTCCAGCACGGTGGCCAGGTAGTACAGGTAGCCGAGCATCTCCAGTTGGAGGCGGGCGAGCGCGGGGCTCGCGGCGCCGTCCGGGATGGGCGGGTGCGCCGCGGCGGAGAGCAGGGTGGCGGGCTCGGTCGAGGTGTGCGCGTCGACGTGGCGGACCAAGTCGGCGGTCAGGGTGTCGTCGTGGGCGCCGTGGGCGACGACGGTCCGCAGGCTGGAGACCTTGCCGTGCAGGTCGGCGGCAACCAGGCGGGCGCAGACCTCGGCCAGGTCACCGGGTTCGGCGGTGACCTCGCGGGCGACCCGCACCAGTTCCCGGGGCAGGCCGCCGGAGAGGCAGTGGCACAGGCAGACGAAGGGCTCGGGCAATCCCAGGATGCGGCCGGTCAGGATGGCCCGGGTGTCCTCCAGCCGCAGGAACTCCAGCCGGACGATCACGTCGAACGCGCTGTCGAAGGCGTCGCGCAGGGACAGCCCGCGGCGCTCGAAGGTGGCCAGCGCGTCCTCGGAGACCGAGACCAGGAACAGGAAGCCGGGCACGTCCAGGGTGAACAGCGCCTTGACCTCGTTGACGAAGTCCTGGGCCTGCTCCGGGGACAGGATCTTGTCGAGTTCGTCGAGGATGATCACCACCGACGGGGTGGCGGTGGTGGGCACCGCGGCCGCGCACTCGACGGTCAGCCGCAGGAACTCGGCGAAGTCGTGGGTGATCTGCGGGTAGCTGCGCGGCTGCCGGGTCAACTCCCGCGACGACGTGCGGGTGCCCTCCGCGCCGAACACCACGCCCACCTTCCCCGACCAGCCGGACGTGTGCTTCTGCTGGAAGTGGATGCCCTCCAGGGTGTCCCGCGCGTAGGCGCGGAGGCCCCGCAGGTCGACCGGCGTGGGCGGCGGACCGGCGTGCGCGGGCCGGGGCAGCCGGACGACCGCGGCGAACACGCTCAGCGCCCCGAGCACGATCACCAGCGGCAGCCACCCGCTCGCCAGCCACGCCCCCAGGCTCGGCCGGTTGCCCCCGCCCAGCGCCGCCGCGGCGAACCCGGCGGCCAGCCACACGAGCACCAGCGCCACGACCACCGCGGGCCCGCGCCACCGGGCCAGGCGCTCGGACCACCGCCCCCGGTCCGACTCGACCTGGCTGTCGCAGAACCGGATGACCTCCCCGCACAGCCTGGCGTAGAGGTGCAGCACGAACTCGCGGGCGTCGTAGCGCACCGGCACGTTCTCCAGCAGGGCGATGTGCTGCTGGCCCGGCCGCAGGAACTTGCCCGCCTGGAACGCCGCGAGCAGGGTGGACTTCCCCGCGCCGCGCGGCCCCGCCATGCCGATGGCACCACCGCTGATGCCCTCGGTCATCCGCCGCAGGCGGGTGAAGGCCGTTGTGGTCACGACCCGGTCCAACGGCCGCATGTGGGCGAGCCCCCGGCGGTCGAGCGCGGGCAGGACCGTGCTGAACGGCGGGTCCACCACCTGGGTGAGGTGCCGCGCGGCGGTCGAGAGGACGGCTTGGCGCACCTCGCTCAGCCACGCCGCGTCCGCTCTGTCGACGTCGCGGGCCAAGTCCCGCAACTGCGTGTCCCACCCGGAGGCCGACCGCAGGCGGTTGGCGGAGGCGCTGGTGAACGCGCGCACGGCGGCGGGCAGAGCCGCGATCAGGACGATCGCCGTGATGGCGTGGACCCCGAGGACCCTCCCCCACTCCGGCCACGACGGGGTGATGACCCCGGACAGGACGGGGAAGCCCAGCGCGACCGCGACGGCGTACGCCGCACAGCCCCGGGTGAAGGCCCCCTTCGGCAGCAGCCCGGTCCTGGGCTGCCCCTGGGGCGGGGTGGTGACGGTCAGTGCGGCCGCGAAGATCAGGAAGAGGGTGATCAAGCCCGACACCACCCACAGCGCCACGCTGAGCAGCCGACCGAGCGCCTCGACGGACGGGGGCCCCAAGCGCCAGAGCAGCAGCAGGTACGCGGTGGCGAGCCCGGCGGCGAACGGGACCGCGACACCGTCGCGGACGGGTTCACCGAGGAGGTACCTGCCCGCCCTGGCCACGGCGCGGTGCCCCACCCGCAGTGCGACGACAGCGGCGGCGCAGGCACCGATCCACAGCAGGAAGTCCGCGGAGACCAGCGGTGACAGCCGGATCACGTGCCAGAACAGCAGCGCGCCCGCCGTTCCCGACCAGAAGGCGAGCCCGAGGTCGGCGTACCCGGCACCCCGGCGCACCGCGCCACCGGTCGGCCACGGGTCCTTGTGCTCGGCCAGCCGCCGCCGGGCCTGGCGCAGGTCTGAGATGGCCGGGTTGGTGACCCGCAGCAGGTCGGCTTCCTCAGCCAGCGTCTTTCGCCGGGTTTCCGCGACCACCCGGTCCCGGTCAGCAGGGAGCAGCTTGGCGATCTCCCCGGCGAGGAACGGATCGCGCAGCACGCCCGTGACCACGTCCGGGAGCCTGCGGCGCAGTTCGTCCAGCAGGGGGTCCTCGGCGTGGTCCGCGGGGGTCACATCCGGTGGTGATCCGGTCACAGCCGGATCGTAGGGGGATCACCCGCCCGAGCGGGCGGGTTCGCCTCAGCCGCGGGCGCGGCCGCCCATCTTGACGCGGTGCGCGTGCCCGATCTTGGCCGCCTCGACGGTCTCGCGGTCCCACTCGGCGGCTTCGAGGTCCCTGACCTTCTCGACGAGCCGCTCGCCCAGCGCGGGGCTGGGGACGAGCACGTCGCCCATCGCGCCGTCGTGGCCGACCAGGACCACCCGGGCGCCCTTGCGGCCGATGTTCTCGACCACGGCGCGGGCGGGCTTGCCGTGCTTGGCCACGAAGGCCGCGGCGGCCTTCACGGCCTTCGGCGGGACCGAGGGCTCCCGGTCGGCGGTCTTGTCGTCAGCGGTCTTCTCGTCAGCCACCCGACAGAGCGTAGGCCCTGCGCGACCGGGCCACCTGTCGACCGTGAGCGGGGCCACTGGAGCATCCTGGGCGGGGCGGGCGGAGTTCGCCCCGCGTGATGAACACCCGTCCCGAGAGGAGCAAAACCGTGCCGAAGGCCGTGCTGGTGACCGAGAACGGTGGCCCGGAGGTCCTGCGCCACACCGAGGTGGACGAGCGCTCCCCCGGCGCGGGCGAGGTGCTGGTGGCCGTCGCGGCGGCCGGGGTGAACTTCATCGACACCTACCAGCGCTCCGGCCTGTACCCGATCCCCTGCCCGTTTGTCCTCGGCCAGGAGGGCGCGGGCACGGTGACAGCCGTGGGCGACGGGGTCACCGGCGTGGCCGTCGGGGACCGGGTCGCCTGGGCGGGCCCACTGGGCGGGTACGCCGAACAGGCCGTGGTCCCCGCCACGGCGGTCGTACCGGTGCCCGAGGGCGTCGACGACGAGACCGCCGCCGCGGCGATGCTCCAAGGGCTCACCGCCCACTACCTGGTCACCTCCACCTACCCGATCCAGCCCGACGACACGGTGCTCGTGCACGCGGCGGCGGGCGGGGTCGGCCTGCTGCTGGTGCAACTGGCCAAGGCCCGCGGCGGCCGGGTGATCGCCACGGTGTCCACCGAGGAGAAGGCCGACCTGGCCCGAGCCGCAGGCGCCGACGAGGTCATCCGCTACACCGAAGAGGACTTCGCCACCCGCACCCGAGCCCTGACCGACGGCACCGGCGTCGCAGCGGTCTACGACGGAGTGGGCAAGACCACGTTCGACGGGAGCCTGTCGGTGCTGCGCCCACGCGGAACCCTGGCCCTGTTCGGCGCCTCCAGCGGCCCGGTCCCCCCGGTCGACCCGCAGCGGCTCAACCACGCCGGTTCGGTCTTCCTCACCCGCCCCACGCTGGCCCACCACATCGCCACACCGGAAGAACTGCGGTGGCGCACCGGCGACCTGTTCACCGCGATCACAGCGGGCACCCTCGACATCCGCATCGGCCACCGCTACCCCCTGGCCGACGCCGCCCAAGCCCACGCCGACCTGGAAGGCAGGCGCACCACCGGCAAACTCCTCCTGCTGCCCTGACCTCGGCCACGCACACACGGTCACCCTGCCGACCACCCCCCAAACCGCAAGCCCGGCGGCAGCCACCCACAACCCCACCGTGCGCAGCCGCCCGACCACCCCACCAATTGGCGGCCGAGCGGCCCGCCACACCGAACCGCACTGTGCGCAGCCGGCGACCACCCCAAAAACCGGCGGCCCGGCTACGGAAATGCCCGGGTGGGTGGATGTGCTTGGGTGGGGGAAGCGATCATGTGCAAGCCTGCCTGGGCTGTGGGGCATCCCTTCAGCCCCACTCGGTCACACTGGGCACATGATCGCTGTAGGGGCCCCGCCCAAGCGGATCCACCCACCCGGGCACCACAGCAAAAATCCCGGCCCTTGAAACCACGGCACGGCCGAACAGATCCACCCACCCGGGCACCAGCGACAAACGACCGGCGCTGTGAACCACAGGCACGGCCGAGCACTACCGCGGCCCCTGCTCCGAACCCGCCTGCCCGCCACGCCCCAGCGCCTGCACCAACGCCACCAACTGCTGCCGGAACGCCTCGTAATCCACCAGCGCACCCAGTACCGCGGGATCCTCCCGCTCAGCCCGCACCGCCTCGGCGTGCACAGCACGACCGGACTCGGTGAGCGTCACCAGCATCCGCCGCCGGTCGGCACCGTCGACCACCCGGTCGACGAACCCGGCCCGGGTCAGCCGGTCGACCGTGCGGCTCATGGTCTGGTCGGTGACCCGCGCCCCGCGGGCCAGCGCCCGTTGCGACTGCGGGCCGCCGCCCAGCAGGTGCAGCGCGATCAGGCCCGCGTGGGTCAGCCCGCGCTCGGCCAGTGCCCGCTCCCAGGAGCCTTCGACCAGCCGGGCGGCCACCGACAGCAGCCGTCCGGTCGGCCAGGACGCGACCGCGTCGTCGGTCGCGCCCGCCGCCTCCGGGATCAGGAGACAGCCACCGCGTCGACCACGAAGACCAGGGTCTCGTTGGGCTTGATGCCGCGGCCGCCTTGGCCGTAGCCCTTCTCCGGCGGGATGACCAGCAGCCTGCGGCCGCCTTCCTTCATGCCGATGACGCCCTCGTTCCAGCCGTCGATGACCTGGGCCTGGCCCACGTTCTCCAGCGGGAACGTCTCGCCGCGGTCCCAGGAGTTGTCCAGTTCGACCTTGTCCGACCAGGTGACCAGCACGTAGTGGGTCTGCATGGTCACCCCGGCGGTGACGTCCTTGCCGGTGCCGACGGTGAGGTCCTTGCTGAGCAGTTCCTTCGGCGGCGAGCAGGTGTCCGGGACGGTGATCGTCGGCTTCGACCCCACCTGGCCGCCGATCGGGATCTGGTCGACGGTGCACGCGGGCAGGTTGCTCGCAGGTGCGCTCGTGGTGGTGGTCGTCGTCTTGCCGATCGTGACCCCGCCTGCCGAACCGGGGGAAGTCTGGTCCGAGGACCCGCAGGCGGACAGACCGGCGGCCAGGGCCGCCGCGAGCACGATCTTGCCGAGGTTCCGCATGGTCGAGCAGTGTAGATACCGGCCGGTACGGGTCAACCGGGCGACTGGCGGTGAACTCTCACCCGAATTACGCATTTTCCCGTCAGCAACTGGCGCGTAGAGTGACCTTCCGCACCTTTTCCGTGACTTCCCCCCGCCCAACACCCTGCCCTCTCCCCGGGGCCCCAGGAGGTGGCTTGCCGTGCCCGCGGACGCCGGACGGCTCCGCACCCACGCGATCCAGGAGATGTTCTGGACCCGAACCGGGTTGCTGCTGTCGGTCCTGCTCGTCGTGTCCGGCCTGTCCACGTGGGCAGCCGGCTCGGTCGACGCCGGGACACCGAAGAACCTGCTCACCGCACTGGGGACCGGGACGTTCGTCTCGGCGGTGATCGGGTTCGGCCAGACGCTGATCACCGCCTCCGCCGCGCAGCGGGCGATGGTCACCCCGCTGGTCGAGGAGAGCCGCAAGGCCCTGCGCGAGCTGTCGGACGAGTACCGCTCGCTGAACGCGGAGTTCTTCCCCACGCACGTGTTCGAGGCGACCACCGACCCGGACCCGGCGTTCAACGCCCTGATGATGCGCGACCTGGGTGCCACCCGGCAGTTCCTCTTCCGCGGGTTCTCCGGCCGCTACGCCGCGGTGCGGCTGCTGCTGGCGCACGCCGAGTGGGAGGTGCGCGCGGTGGTCGCCGACCCGCGCGCCCGCGGCTCGGTCACCGGCCGGGCGCGGCACAAGCTGCGGCACAAGGGGGCCGACGCCGACTACGAGACCGAGTACGAGCGGGTGCAGGAGGCGCTGCACGAGGAGATCCGCATCGGGCTGGTCGGGCTGTTCCTGGCCCGCGGCCGGTGCACGTCCATCGAGGTGACCGCGGTGGCCGACCCGCCGCTGGACCGGCTGGAGATGTTCGACGACAGCGTGTGGGTGACGCTGTACAGCTCGGTGGCGGGCTCGCAGTCGCTCTACCCGCGGTCGCTGCGGTTCTCCGAGGGGTCGTTCCTCTACGACATGCAGCGCGCCGAGTTCGCCCGGCTGCACGCCACCGACGGCGCGCGGTTCGTGATCACACCGGAGACCACCCGGGACGAGTTCCTGGCGCACTTCGCCGCGGTCACCGGGGAACAGCCCACCGAGGAGCGGTTCCGGGAGCTGGCCGAGCGCTTCCACGCGTTCCGCCGCGACTTCGCCGCCAAAGCCGAGTTGGGAGGCTGACCCCGTGCCGGACCTGTCCGACCTCGCCGCGCGGATGCGCGCCGCGGACCTGGGCCACCAGCGGTGGACGGCCGCGCACGAACAGGTGCTGTCCTGGGCCGACGGCCCCGGGCTGCGCTCGGTGCTGCGCAGCCACCTGCTGGGGATGGCCCCGGCCCACGCGGCGGCGCTGATCGCCCGCTCCCGGGAGACCACCACCCACTTCGCCTGGTGCCTGCGCGACCGCACAGCCGAGCCGTTCTCGTTCTGGCTGCACGAGTACAAGCCGCAGCAGGACTGGCGGGCGGGCTACGCCGACTCGGTGCACAACCACCGCTACCACTTCTGCACGGTCATCCTCTCCGGCGGCTACCGCCACGAGCGCTTCCGCGCGACGGTCGACGAGCACACCGGCCTGATCACCGGCGCGGAGCTGACCAGCCGCGCCGACTGCCTGCCCGGCGAGTCGGGGGTGCTGACCGCCGAGCAGTTCCACCGCATCCCGACCGCCCTGGACTCGACGATGACGTTCCTGGTCAAGTCGCGCCCGGTCCGCGCCTGGAGCCTGTCCTACGACCCCGCCACCGGCATCGGCCACCGGCACACCCCGGTCGAGTCGCGGTTGGCCGAACTGACCAGCCTGCTCTGAGCAGCGGCTTACCATCACCCCACCCACGGCCTATGGGAGGGGTACTACCGATGTCCATCGCACGCTCGACGATCGAACTGGTGGAGAAGCAGGTCAGGGACCTGTGCACGCACTACGCCCGCAACCTGCCGTTCCACGGCTGGCACCACGTCAGCTTCGTCCGGGACAAGGCGGTCGAGTTCGCCGACCTCAACGGCTCGGACACCCCGGTGGTGGAGACCGCGGCACTGGTCCACGACGTGAACTACCTGGTCCGCCGCAACTCCCCCGCCGCGGCGGGCAGCGGCCTGCGCCGCGACATCCTGGACTCCGCGGGCGTCACCCCCGACCTCGTCGAGTGGATCGACGCACTGGTCGACGAGGCGGAGATGGCCAACCGCCACCGCGGCATCTCGCTGGAGGCCCAGGCCCTCTCGGACGCGGACACGCTGTTCAAGGCCCTGCCGGTGACCCCGGTGGTGCTCGCGCACAAGTACCTCGCCGAGAACGGCATCGGCCTGCGCGAACTGGCGAACAAGATCGTCGGGGAGCAGCACGCCCCGCACGAGGAGGGTTTCTACTTCTACTCCCCCGAAGCGGCGGCGGCGTACTCCCGCTGGGCCACGGCTAACCTGGAACTGTGGCACTGCATCAAGGAATCCCTCGACGACCCCACAGTGGAACGCCTCCTGACGGCAGTGGCGTCCTGACCGTCCGCGACTACCACCCGTCGGACGAGGAATCCTGGCTGCGCTGCCGAGTCCTGTCCTTCCTCCACACGTCCTACTACGACGACGTCCTCACCCGGAAGCCGCCGGTGGACGTGTCCCTGGTCGCGGTGGACGGCGACGAGGTGGTCGGGGTGCTCGACGCCGCGATCCGCGCTCCCCTGGCCACCATCGAGACGATCGCCGTCCACCCCGACCACCAGCGCTCGGGCCTGGGCACCCGCCTGCTGGCGGAGGCCATCCCCCGCGCCAGGGCCCTGGGCGCCACCCGGCTGGACGCCTGGACGCGGGAGGACCCGCAGGCACTGGGCTGGTACACCCGCTCGGGCTTCACCACCGGGGACATGTACCTGCACGTCCACACCCGGGACGGGGAGGCGGACGACGTGCTGACCACTCCCCCGGGCGTGGGGTTGGTGAGCGCGTTCCTGCACTCGCACCTGCGGGAAGAGGAGCGGATGCGGGAGAGGTTCAGCCGCGTCTACCGCTGCACCCAGTTCATCATGACCATCTAGCCCTCTGTTGATCTTCCTCTCTGGATCACCCGAAAGGGGTACCCAGATCGAGGGAACATCCTAGGCTCCGCGTGACGGAGGGAGCCGGGACGGTGGCGACAGGAAATGCCCCTCGCAACCCATCGTGGGCGTGGGAGGAACTGGTCCTGGCCTGTGACCTGGTCATGGCCAACCGGTGGCACGAACTCGACAGCGGCGACAAGCGCGTGATCGAACTGTCGCACCTGTTGCAACGCCTGCCCATCCACGCAGCCGAACTCCGGACCGCCACCTTCCGCAGTCCCCACAGCGTGCGCCGCAAGATGGCGGACATCGCCACCCACCACCCGGACGATGTGCGCAAGCCCACCAACGGCGGCAAGCTCGACCTCGAAGTGCTGGAAGCCTTCATCTCCCGCCCGACCGAGATGCACGCACTCGCCCAGCGCCTCCGCAGCGGTGAGCGCGCAGGCGAGTTCAAAAACCTCCCGCCTGCGGACCCCGACGCCTTCGGCGACCCCGGCGGCACCAGTGAGGGGCGGCTGCTCGAACGCGTGCACCGGCGACGGGAACGCGACCCGGCGCTGCGCAGGCAGAAGGAGAAGCAGGTCCTGGCGCGGCACGGGCGGCTGCGGTGCGAGGTGTGCGACTTCGACTTCGCCGAGGTCTACGGCCCGCACGGGGCCGGGTACTTCGAGTGCCACCACGTCGTCCCGCTGCACGTGTCCGGGGAGACGAAGACCCAGCTCGACGACCTCGCGGTGCTGTGCGCCAACTGCCACCGGATGATCCACCGCCGCCGGGAGTGGCTGACCCCGGCCGCGCTGCGGCGCTTGGTCCGGGATCGACGGGCGGGCTAGAAGGGCAGGCCCAAGACCGGCAGGGACAGGGCGGAGTCGACCGCGAGGGCCACGAAGACCAGGGTCAGGTACGAGTTGCTCAGGTGGAACAGCTTCATCGGGTTGTTCGGCTCGCCCTTGCGGACCGCGCTGTTGAGCCTGTGCGCGAACACCAGGAACCACGCGCCCGCCAGCAGCGCGAACGCCGCGTACACCCAGCCGGTGGCGGGGAGCAGGAGCAGGGTCCAGGCGACCATCACCCAGGAGTAGATGACGATCTGCTTCGCCACCTGCTGCGGCGTGGCCACGACCGGGAGCATGGGGACACCCGCGGCGGCGTAGTCGTCGCGGAACTTCATCGCCAGGGCCCAGAAGTGCGGGGGGGTCCAGAAGAAGATGACGCCGAACATGACCAGGGCGGGCCAGGCTACGTCGCCGGTGACCGCCGACCAGCCGATGACGACCGGCATGCAGCCCGCGGCGCCGCCCCAGACGATGTTCTGCGCGGTGCGGCGCTTGAGGATCATCGTGTAGACGAGGACGTAGAACAGGATGGCGCCGACGGCCATGGCCGCGGCGAGCAGGTTCGTCGTCGTCCACAGCCAGGCGAAGGAGAGCACGCCCAGGACCACGCCGAAGATCAGGGCCGAGCGGGTCGGGACCGCGTGCTGGGCCAGGGGGCGGGACTTGGTCCGCTTCATGACCGCGTCGATGTCGGCGTCGACCACGCAGTTGAGGGCGTTGGCGCTGCCCGCGGCCATCGAGCCGCCGACGAGGGTGGTCAGCACCAGCCACGGCGAGGGGATGCCGCGGGCGGCGAGCATCATCGCCGGGACGGTGGTGACCAGGAGCAGTTCGATGATGCGCGGCTTGGTCAGCGCGACGTACGCCTTCACCACCGACAGGGTGGTGCGCGGCGGCTGCTCGGCACGCGGGTCGACGGGCACGGGGGTCACCGACGACATCGCGCTCCTCAGGTGGTGGGTACCCGCCACGACCAGGTGTAACGCCGGTCACGACGAGTGCGTCCGCACCGCGGCGACGACCGCGGCACCGGGCAAATGTTAACCGCGCGGTTATCGGGTACCCCTGCCGGGTGGTCCGGTGTGGCCCGCTTTCGGTCGGAGATCACATCCGATCCGCGGGCGGACTACGCTTACCCGTGGACCAGGGATGAACTGCGGGTCGAACCTTGTCACCCGCCTGCGGGATCGATCTAGAACCCGATGCGGAAGACTGGGCGCCACGACCCGCCGAGACTGTGGAAGTGGGAGCCGAAGTCCGTGTCCGTCAGCAGTGAAGTGCCCAGCGACCTGTCCGAACTCACCCGCGCGTCGGTGCCGGATGACTGGTCGGATCTCGACAAGCGGGCCGTCGACACCATCCGCGTCCTCGCCGCCGACGCCGTGCAGAAGGTCGGCAACGGCCACCCCGGCACGGCGATGAGCCTCGCGCCGCTCGCCTACACCCTCTACCAGCGCATCATGCGCCACGACCCGGCCGCGCCGCACTGGATCGGCCGCGACCGGTTCGTGCTGTCCTGCGGGCACTCCAGCCTCACGCAGTACCTGCAGCTCTTCACCTCCGGCTACGGCCTGGAGATCGAGGACATCAAGGCGCTGCGGACGTGGGGCTCGAAGACCCCGGGGCACCCGGAGTACAAGCACACCGACGGCGTGGAGATCACCACCGGGCCGCTGGGCCAGGGCCTGGCCTCCGCGGTCGGCATGGCGATGGCCGCGCGCCGCGAGCGCGGCCTGTTCGACCCGGACGCCGCGCCGGGTGAGAGCGTGTTCGACCACTTCGTCTACGTCATCGCCTCCGACGGCGACATCGAGGAGGGCGTCACCTCCGAGGCCTCGTCCATCGCGGGCCGCCAGGAGCTGGGCAACCTCGTCGTGTTCTACGACGACAACAAGATCTCCATCGAGGACGACACCGCGATCGCCCTGTCGGAGGACGTGGCCGCGCGCTACGAGGCCTACGGCTGGCACGTGCAGGTGGTCGAGGGCGGCGAGAACGTCACCGGCATCCTGGCCGCGGCCGAGGCGGCGAAGGCCGAGACCACCCGGCCGTCGTTCATCCTGCTGCGCACGGTGATCGGCTTCCCGGCGCCGAACCTGATGAACACCGGCAAGGCGCACGGCTCGGCCCTCGGCGACGACGAGGTGGCCGCGGTCAAGAAGATCCTCGGCTTCGACCCGGAGAAGACCTTCGAGGTCGACCCGGCCGTCCTGGCGCACACCCGCTCGGTCGGCGACCGGGGCAAGGCCGCCCGCACCGAGTGGGAGGCGGCGTTCGACAAGTGGGCCGCGGCCAACCCGGAGCGCAAGGCCCTGCTGGACCGGGCGAGCGCCTACGAGCTGCCCGAGGGCTTCGCCGAGGCGCTGCCGAGCTGGGAGCCCGACGCCAAGGGCGTGGCGACCCGCAAGGCCTCCGGCGAGGTGCTCAACGCGATCGGCGGCCTGCTGCCGGAGCTGTGGGGCGGCTCGGCCGACCTGGCCGAGAGCAACAACACCACGATCAAGGGCGCGGACTCGTTCGGCCCCACGTCGTCGGCGACCGCGCACTGGAACGCCAACCCCTACGGCCGGACGCTGCACTTCGGCATCCGCGAGCACGCCATGGGCTCGATCCTCAACGGCATCGTGCTGCACGGCCCGACCCGGCCCTACGGCGGCACGTTCCTGGTGTTCTCCGACTACATGCGCCCGGCGGTGCGGCTCGCCGCGCTGATGGGCCTGCCGGTCACCTACGTGTGGACGCACGACTCCATCGGCCTGGGCGAGGACGGCCCGACGCACCAGCCGATCGAGCACCTGGCCGCGCTGCGCGCCATCCCGAACCTGGTGGTGCTGCGCCCCGGCGACGCGAACGAGACCGCCGCGGCGTGGAAGGCGACGCTGGAGCAGCACCAGCAGCCGGTCGGCCTGGCGCTGACCCGGCAGAACCTGCCGGTGCTGGAGGGCACGAAGGAGAAGGCCGCCGAGGGCGTCGCCAAGGGCGGGTACGTGCTGGCCGACGCCAGCGACGGCAACCCCAGGGTGGTGCTGATCGGCACCGGTTCGGAGTTGCAGATCGCGGTCGAGGCGCGCGCGGTGCTGGAGGCCGACGGCATCCCGACCCGCGTGGTGTCGATGCCCGCCGTCGAGTGGTTCGACGCGCAGAACCTCGACTACCGGGACTCGGTGCTGCCGGGTTCGGTCAAGGCCAGGGTCGCGGTGGAGGCGGGCATCGCCCAGCCGTGGCACCGGTTCGTCGGCGACGCGGGCGAGGTCGTCTCGATCGACCACTTCGGCGCCTCGGCCGACTACCAGACCCTGTACCGCGAGTTCGGACTGACCACGGAGGCCGTCGTGGACGCGGCGCGCCGCTCGCTCGAAGCGACTGGAGGATCCCAGTGACCGACAACCTGAAGAAGCTCTCCGACGCCGGTGTCTCGATCTGGCTGGACGACCTGTCCCGCGAGCGGATCAAGTCGGGCAACCTGGCCGAGCTGATCCGCGACAAGCACGTCGTCGGGGTGACCACCAACCCGACGATCTTCGCGAGTGCGCTGGCCGACGGCGAGGCCTACGACGAGCAGGTGCGCGAGCTGGCCGCCCGCGGCGCGACGCTGGACCAGGCGGTGCGCGAGCTGACCACCACCGACGTGCGCAACGCCTGCGACCTGTTCCGCGACGTGCACGCCGCCACCGACGGCGTGGACGGGCGGGTGTCCATCGAGGTCAGCCCGACCATCTCGGCGGACTCCGAGGCCACCTCCGCCGAGGCGCAGGAGCTGTGGAAGACCGTCGACCGGCCGAACCTGCTGATCAAGATCCCGGCGACGGTCGAGGGCCTGTCCTCGATCACCGCGACCCTGGCCGAGGGCATCAGCGTCAACGTCACGCTGATCTTCTCCGTGGAGCGCTACCGCGCGGTCATGGGCGCCTACCTCGACGGCCTGGAGCAGGCCAAGGCCAACGGCCACGACCTGAGCACGATCCACTCGGTGGCGTCGTTCTTCGTGTCCCGGGTGGACTCCGAGGTCGACAAGCGGCTCGACGCGATCGGCACCGACGAGGCCAAGGCGCTGCGCGGCAAGGCGGCCGTGGCCAATGCCCGGCTCGCCTACGCCGCGTTCGAGGAGGCGTTCTCCGGTGAGCGCTGGGAGGCGCTGGCCGCGCAGGGCGCGCGCAAGCAGCGCCCGCTGTGGGCCTCCACCGGGGTGAAGAACCCGGACTACTCGCCCACGATGTACGTCGACGAGCTGGTCGTGGCCGACACGGTCAACACGATGCCGGAGAAGACCCTGCACGCGGTGGCCGAACACGGCAAGATCACCGGTGACGCGGTCACCGGCAAGGCCGCCGAGGCCCAGGAGGTCTACGACAAGCTCAGCGCCGTCGGGATCGACGTGGACGACGTCTACAAGTCCCTTGAGGTCGAGGGCGTGGAGAAGTTCGAGAAGTCCTGGCAGGAACTGCTCGACTCCGTCAAGGGTCAGTTGGACAGCGCCAAGTAGGACAGCGGAAGAACAGCGGGCAAACACAGTGCCCGTCTGAACAAGAGGAATCAGGGAGAGGGCTGACGCCACACATGGCAGAGCACCCCGGAGATGTCGCAGTAACCCTGCTCGACCAGCGGCTCGCCGAGGAGGCGACGCCGTTGGTGGCTGGGCTGGTCACCGATCAGGTGGCGTCCAAGCTCACCGCGCAGGACCCCACCCTGTGGGGACCGGAGGCGGAGTCCGAGGCGGCCATCCGGCTGTCCTGGACCACGCTGCACGACTCCTCCCGCCCCCTGCTGGCCGAGATCGACGCCCTCCGCGCGGAACTGCGCGCGGAGGGCGTCGACCGGGTCGTGCTGGCGGGCATGGGCGGGTCGTCGCTGGCCCCCGAGGTCATCACGGGCACGGCGGGCGTCCCGCTGGTCGTGCTCGACACCACCGACCCCGGCCAGGTGGCCGACGCGCTGGCCGGTGAGCTGTCGCGAACGGTGATCGTGGTGTCGTCAAAGTCGGGGTCCACAGTGGAGACCGACAGCCACCGCCGGATCTTCGAGAAGGCGTTCGCCGCCGAGGGCATCGACGCGGCGAGCCGGATCGTGGTCGTCACCGACCCCGGCTCCCCGCTGGAGGAGTCGTCGGTGGCGGCCGGGTACCGCCGGGTCTTCCAGGCCGACCCGCACGTGGGCGGCCGGTACTCGGCGCTGACCGCGTTCGGGCTGGTGCCCGCCGGGCTGGCGGGCGCGGACGTGGCCGGACTGCTCGACGAGGCCGCCGCGGCGGCGGAGAAGCTGTCGGTGGACTCCCCCGACAACCCCGGCTTGGTGCTGGGCGCGGCGCTGGCCGCCGCGCACGCGCGCGGCGCGGAGAAGGTCGTGCTGGCCGACACCGGGTCCGCGGTGAAGGGCTTCGGCGACTGGGCCGAGCAACTGGTGGCCGAGTCCACCGGCAAGAACGGCACCGGCCTGCTGCCGGTCGTCGTCGACGGCCCGGACGCCGCGGGCTTCCACGACGCGGGCTCCGACGCCACCGCCGTGGCGATCGGCCCGGCCGCGGGTGCGGCGCGGATCGCCACCGAGGGCAGCCTCGGCGGCCTGATGCTGCTGTGGGAGTACGCCACCGCGGTCGCGGGCAGGCTGCTGGGCATCAACCCGTTCGACCAGCCGGACGTGGAGGCGGCGAAGAAGGCCGCCCGCGCCCTGCTGGACTCCACCGGGGACGAGCAGGACGACGAGCCCGCCCTGGTGGACGGCCCGGTCGAGGTGTACGCCTCCGAGGGCCTGCTGCCGGAGGGCACGGGCACCGTCGCCGACGCCGTGCACGCGCTGCTGTCCGCCGCGCCCGCGGGCGGGTACGTGTCGGTGCAGGCCTACCTGGACCGGCTCGACGACGCCTCGGCGGTGCTGCTGCGCACCGAGATCGCCCGCAAGTCCGGGTTGCAGACCACCTTCGGGTGGGGGCCGCGGTTCCTGCACTCCACCGGGCAGTACCACAAGGGCGGGCACCAGAACGGTGTCTTCCTGCAGGTCACCGGCGTGGTGGAGCAGGACCTGGAGGTCCCCGACCGCCCGTACACCCTCGGCGTGCTCCAGCACGCGCAGGCACTCGGCGACGGGCAGGTGCTCGTCGAGCACGGCAGGCCGGTGCTGCGGCTGCACTTCACCGACCGGGCCGCGGGCCTGGCGCACCTCGTCGCGGCCCTGGCGGAGGTGCGCGGGTGAGCCAGCGGACGTGGAACAACCCGCTGCGCGACGAGCGGGACAAGCGGCTGCCGCGGATCGCCGGGCCGTGCGGCCTGGTGATCTTCGGCGTGACCGGTGACCTGTCGCGCAAGAAGCTGATGCCCGCGATCTACGACCTGGCCAACCGCGGTCTGCTGCCGCCGGGCTTCTCGCTCGTCGGCTTCGCCCGCCGCGACTGGGCCGACCAGGACTTCGGCCAGGTCGTGTACGAGGCGGTCAAGAAGCACGCCCGCACCCCGTTCCGCGAGGCGGTCTGGGACCGCCTCGCCGAGGGCTTCCGGTTCGTGCAGGGCTCCTTCGACGACGACGCGGCGTTCGACAAGCTCGCCGCCACCGTCAAGGAACTCGACGAGCTGCGCGGCACCAGCGGCAACCACGCGTTCTACCTGTCCATCCCGCCGGGGGCGTTCCCGGTGGTGACCAAGCAGCTCGCCCGCTCCGGCCTGGCGAAGGCGAACAACCCGGAGGAGTGGCGCCGGGTCGTCATCGAGAAGCCGTTCGGCCACGACCTGGCCAGCGCGCACCAGCTCAACAAGGTGGTCAACGCGGTCTTCCCCGAGGAGTCGGTGTTCCGCATCGACCACTACCTCGGCAAGGAGACGGTGCAGAACCTGCTGGCGCTGCGCTTCGCCAACCAGCTCTTCGAGCCGATCTGGAACGCCAACTACGTCGACCACGTGCAGATCACCATGGCCGAGGACATCGGCCTCGGCGGGCGCGCGGGCTACTACGACGGCATCGGCGCGGCCCGCGACGTGATCCAGAACCACCTGCTGCAACTGCTGGCGCTCACCGCCATGGAGGAGCCGGTCTCCTTCCGGCCGGGCGCGCTGCGCACCGAGAAGATCAAGGTGCTGGAGGCGACCAAGCCGGTCGGGCCGTTCGGCGAGACCACCGCGCGCGGGCAGTACGCGGGCGGCTGGCAGGGCGGGCAGAAGGTCCCGGGGCTGTTGCAGGAGGAGGGCTTCTCCAAGAACTCCACCACCGAGACCTACGCGGCCATCACGCTGGAGGTCAACACCCGGCGCTGGGCGGGGGTGCCGTTCTACCTGCGCACCGGCAAGCGCCTGGGCCGCCGGGTCACCGAGATCGCGGTGGTCTTCAAGCGCGCCCCGCACCTGCCCTTCGACGCCACCGCGACCGAGGAGCTGGGGCAGAACGCCCTGGTGGTGCGGGTGCAGCCGGACGAGGGCATGACCCTGCGGTTCGGCTCCAAGGTGCCGGGCAACGCGATGGAGGTGCGCGACGTGTCGATGGACTTCTCCTACGGGCACGCGTTCACCGAGGCGTCCCCGGAGGCCTACGAGCGGCTGATCCTCGACGTGCTGCTCGGCGAGCCCTCCCTGTTCCCGGTGAACAAGGAGGTCGAGCTGTCCTGGGAGATCCTGGAGCCGGTGCTCAAGCACTGGAAGTCGGCGGGCAAGCCGGACAGCTACCCCGCGGGCACGTGGGGACCGGACTCCGCGGACAAGATGTTGGCCCGCGACGGCAGGCACTGGAGGCGACCGTGATCGTAGACCTTCCCTCGACGACGACCGCCCAGATCAACTCCAAGCTCCTGCACGTGCGCGAGCTGGGCGGGGCGACCACGCTGGGCCGGGTGCTGACCCTGGTCATCGTCACCGACGACGGCGAGCGCACCGAGGACGCGATCGACGCGGCCAACGACGCCAGCCGCGAGCACCCGTGCCGGGTGATCGTGGTGGCCCGCGGCGCCAAGCGGGCCGCGGCCCGACTGGACGCGCAGATCCGCGTCGGCGGCGACGCGGGCGCCTCCGAGGTCATCGTGCTGCGGCTCTACGGCGCGCTGGCCGACGAGGGCGCGAGCTGCGTGATCCCGATGCTGCTCCCGGACGCCCCGGTGGTGGCGTGGTGGCCGTTCGAGGCGCCCGCCAAGCCCGCCGAGGACCCGATCGGGCGGCTGGCGCAGCGGCGGATCACCGACTCGGCCACCGACAAGAACCCGATCAAGGCCCTGGAGGTGCGCCAGCGGTACTACTCCGACGGCGACACCGACCTGGCCTGGACCCGGCTGACCCTGTGGCGGGCGGTGCTGGCGGCGTCGATGGACCTGCCGCCGTTCGAGAAGGTCACCGCGGCCGCGGTGACCGGCGAGGGCGACTCGCCGTCGACAGACCTGCTCGCGGGCTGGCTGGCGCACACGCTGCGGGTGCCGGTGAAGCGGGTCAAGGCCACCGACGGCGAGGGCATCATCTCGGTGGTGCTGGAGCGCAAGTCCGGTTCGATCGAGCTGACCCGCCCGGACGGCAAGGTCGGAACGCTGACCCAGCCGGGGCAGCCCGCCCGCCGGGTGGCGCTGCAGCGCCGCGAGGTGCGCGACTGCCTGGCCGAGGAGCTGCGCAGGCTGGACCCGGACGAGATCTACGAGGACACCCTCAAGGGGCTGACCAAGATCGTCCGGGCGCGGGCGTCGGCGCGCACCCGACCGGCCACGGAGCGGGCCGCGGAGGCGCCGCCCGCCGACCCGAAGCCGTCGGCGGCGCGGGCCCACCAGGTCTCGCAGTCCAAGGCGAAGACCGGCGACGCCGAGGCGAAGGCGACCCCGCGGCGCGCGGCGACCACCCGCGCCAAGGCGAAGGCGTCGTCGTGACCGGCGGCACCGAGGTCGTCGTCTTCCCCGAAGCCGAGGACCTCACGGCGACGGTCGCGACCAGGTTGCTGGCCGCGGTGGCCGCCGCCCAGGCCGCGAAGGGCACGGCGTCGCTGGTGCTGACCGGTGGCCGCACCGGCATCGCCGTCCTGGAGGCCGTCCGCACGGCGGCGTCGGCGGTGGACTGGTCCACTGTGGACATCTACTGGGGCGACGAGCGCTTCCTGCCCGCGGGCAACCCGGAGCGCAACGAGACCCAGGCCCGCGCGGCCCTGCTCGACCACGTCCCGGTCGACCAGGCCAGGGTCCACCCGATGGCCCCCTCCGACGGCAGGTTCGGCGACGACCCGGACGCCGCTGCCGCCGCGTACGCGGAACTGCTGGGCGAGTCCCCGGAGTTCGACGTGCTGCTGGTCGGCGTCGGCGAGGAGGGGCACACGCTGTCGGTGTTCCCGGACTCCCCCGCCGTGCACTCGACGGACGTCGTGGTGGCGGTGCGGGACTGCCCGAAGCCGCCGCCCACGCGGGTCAGCCTGACCCTGTCGACCGCGCGGCTGGCGTCGCAGGTGTGGTTGATGACCACCGGGGCGGCCAAGGCGGAGGCCGTGGGGAAGGCGTTGGCGGGGGTGCCGGAGGCGGAGATCCCCGCGGCCGGTGCTCGGGGACGGGATGCGACGGTGTGGTTCCTCGACGAGGCGGCTGCCGCCGAGGTGAAGCAGGACTGAGGTTGTGTTGTGAAGCGGGGGCCGGGGTTTTCCCTGGCCCCCGCTCTGCGTTCTGTGCTTTGAAAGCGCTGGGACTTTGGTGGTGGTTCACGGGTGGGTGGGTGGTCGGCCGCCGGTCGGTGGGGTGGTCGGCGGCTGCGGCTGGTGCGATTCAGGGTGGTCGGTCGGGGGCCATGGGGCACGATGGGGGCATGATCCTGCTGGTCCCCGCCGACGTGCTGCACCCCCGCCGTGTTGATGAGCACTTCGCTCCGGAGGCTAAGGCGGCTCGTGCGGTCGGGCTGGAGGTGGCCCTCGTCGACCACGATGCGCTTGCTCGGCCCGGTGGGGCGGAGGAGGCGGTGCGCCGGGTGCGTGGGTCGGGTTCGGCCGTCTACCGGGGTTGGATGCTCACCGCGGATCGGTACGCGGACTTCGCCGAGGCGCTGCTGCGGCGGGGTGTGGTGGTGCGGACGAGCGCGGAGCAGTACCGGCGGGCGCACGAACTGCCCGAGTGGTACGCCGACCTCGCCGAGGTCACGCCGCGGTCAGTGTGGACGGTGGGCGCCGACCGGGGTGCGTTCGACCGGGCGCGGGTGGAGCTGGGCGGGGGACCTGCGGTGCTGCGCGACTACTGCAAGTCGATGAAGCACCACTGGGACGAGGCCGCGTACATCCCGGACCTGGCCGACGCGGACGCGGCCTGGGCGGTGGCGGCTCGGTTCCGCGAGTTGCGCGACGAGGACATGGTCGGCGGGTTCGTGCTGCGCCGGTTCGAGGAGTTGGCCGCCGCCGAGGTGCGCACCTGGTGGGTCGACGGTGAGTGCCTTCTGGTGGGGGCGCACCCGGACACCCCGGACGAACTCCCCGCCGGGTTCGACCTCGGTGGTGCCGGGCCCCTGGTCGCGGGGTTGGGGGTGCCGTTCGTCACCGCCGACTTCGCGCGGCGGGCCGATGGGGTGTGGCGGTTGGTCGAGGTGGGTGACGGTCAGGTCAGCGACCGGCCCCGCACCCTCGGACCTGACGAGTTTCTGAGCGCGCTGGCAAAACGATGAGTCCGCTCAGGAGGCCGTGATCGACCGGCTACGCTCGGACCAGTGCACCGGTTGTCTGTGGCGGTTTCCACCGCGGTCGTCATGCTGTTCGGGATCGTGCTCACCCTCGGCCTGTTCGGGAGCACTCCCACCGGTGCCGGGGACAACGGGGACGGTGTTCGCCTGTACTGCGGTGCGGGGCTGCTCCCGGACACCCCCACCAAGGGGTCCAACTGGCTCGGCGGCGTGGTCGTCGACTTCGACCGCGGGGAGGCGTGCCCGCAGCCGCAGCCGTCGTCGGCGCTGCCCGCGCTGCGCCTGGCCGCGGCGGGTGAGGACCCGTTCTCGCTGACCCGCCTGGGGTGGGTCTACGCGATCGCGGTCGCCCTGGTCACCGGGGTGGCGGTCTGGGCGGTGACCAAGCGCGGTCTGGCGTGGGCGCTGGTGCTGCTGCCCGCCGCCGTGCCGCTGCTCAACGTCGACTTCACCCGGTTCTTCGTGTCCACGTTCACCGAGCCCCCCGGCCTGGTGGGCGCCTACGCGCTGCTGTGCGGCCTGGCGGTCGCGGTCGTCACCGACCCGGGGAACCGGGTGGAGCGGGCGGTCGCGCTGGTGCTGGTGGGGGCGGGCGGACTGGTGGCGGGGACGGCGAAGCCGTCGTTCGCGCCGGTGCTGGCCGTGGCGGTGCTGGTGTGCGCGGTCGTGCGGTTCGGCGCGCGCGGGTGGAAGAGCCGGATCGCGGGGCCCGTCGTGGCCGTCGCCGCGGCGGTGGCGGCGGTCGGTCCGCTGACCGCCACGCTGCAGTGGCAGGACAGTTCCTACACCGGTGTCAACACCTTCAACCTCGTCTACACCGTTGTGCTCGAAGAGATCCCCGGTGCCACCGCTGAGCTGGGGATCACCCCCGAGGCCCAGTCCTACGCGGGGAACGCCTACTTCCCCAACGGTCCCGGCGGTGTGCCCGGCGCCGACGAACTCATCCCCAAGAGCAGCGAGTACCGCACCCAGGCGTGGAAGGTCCTCGCCGCCCACCCCGGCGCGGCGTTGACCGCGCTGTCGGTCGGCGTGGTGGCCACCGAGAGCCGCGACCTCGCCTACCTCCCGTCGCGGACGTGGTCGCCGGGGGTGGAGCGCGAACCGTTGCCCCCCACGGTGACCGGCAGCCAGGGCGCGGACCGGGAGAGCCTGCGCGCGTGGCTGTCGTCGGTGGTGCTGCCGTGGAAGCCGTGGGCGGTCGCGGTCCTCGGTCTGCTCGCGGGTGTGTTCGCGCTGTTCCGACGCGCGAACCGGGCGCTCACGGTCCTGTGCCGCACCGCGGGCGCCGCCGCCCTGACCGGCTTGGGCGTGGTCGCCCTCGCGATCCTCGGCGACGGGTACTTCGAGGTCGCCAAGCACGTCTGGCTCGCCGCCTACCTGTTCGACGTGACCCTCCTGGCGCTGGTCGGCGCCGCGGTGGTCGCCGTCGTCACCGCCGTGCGCCGCCGCTCCGCGTCCGACACGCCCGACGAATCCGACGCGGTCGAGGCGCCGGGCGCGGAGCCGGTCCCCGCGGGTGGCGGGAACGGCAGGCCCGCGAACGGGGTCGCCTGACCGGGAGCGGGGTCAGGCGGCCACCGGTTCGAGCGGCGCCACCACCTCCGCGCGGCGGGACGCGCGGGCGGCCAACAGCAGCAGCACGAGGCCCAGCGCGCCGACGACCGCGGCGATCGGGGCCAGGGCGAGGATGCCCGCGGTCCCGATGACGAAGCCGCCGAACAGGCCGGACAGGCCGACGCCGAGGTAGATGGCGGAGGCGTTGACCGACAGGAGCAGGCCGCTGTCCGAAGGGGACAGTTCGATCAGCCAGTTCTGGATCGGCGGGTTCACCGACCAGGTCACCAGCCCCCACGCGAACAGCGCGATGCCCGCCCCCGCGGTGGTCGTGGCGGTGAGGGGCAGCGTCGCGAGCACGACGGTGAAGGCGGTGAACACGACCAGCAGCGGGCGCCTGCTGCCGAAGCGGTCGGTGAGCCTGCCGCTGAGGCTGTTGCCGACCGCGCCGCCGAGGCCGTAGACGAGCAGCAGCACGCTGAGGGTGGTGCCGCTGACGCCCGCGGTGGCCGCGAGCAGCGGGGCGATGAAGGTGAACACGGCGAACGCCGCGAGGCAGCCCGCCACCGTCATGCCGAGCACGAGCTGCGCGCGCGGGTCGGCCGCGGCGGCCAGGCGGGCGCGGATCGGCACGTGCGGGGGCGCGGCCACCCGGGGCATGCCGATCCAGGTGGCCGCCGCCGCCAGCGCGGACACGCCCGCGACCAGGGCGAACACCCCGCGGTAGCCGATCGGGTCGCCGAGCAGGCTGCCCGCGGGCACACCGATGATCAGGGCGAAGGTGAGCCCGCCGAACACGGTGGCGACCGCGCGGCCGCGGTGGTCCGGCGGGGAGAGGACGGTGGCGACGTTCGTGGCGACGGGGGTGAACACCGCCGCGCCGAGCGCGCTGACGACCCGGGCGACGAGCAGCAGCGCGTAGTTCGGGGCCAGTGCGGCGAGCAGGTTGCCCAGTGCGCTCAGCCCCAGGGCCGCGACCAGCAGGGTGCGCCGCTCCCAGCGGCCGGTGGCGGTGGCCAGCAGCGGGGACGCGATGGCGTAGGCGATGGCGAACACGGTCACCAGCTGGCCCGCGGTGGCGGTGGAGACGTCGAGTTCGCGGCTCACGGCGGGCAGCACGCCGGAGACGATGTACCCGCTGGAGCCGACGGTGAAGGCACCGACGGCGAGCAGGTGGATGCGGGCGGACATGGCACTCCCGGGGACGGCTGGTCGATCCGAACTTGGTACGACGGGGATCGTAGTACGTCTCTGGTCGAACTACGATGAATTTCGTATCATGGACGGGTGACCGAGGAGTTGCCGCACCCGGAGCGGGCCGAGATCCGGATCGAGGCCGTGCTGCACGCGCTGGCCGACCCGATGCGGCTGACGATCGTGCGCGAGCTGTCCACGCTGCCCGAGGGCACCCCGTGCGGCACCATCGAACTGCCGATCAGCAAGTCGACCCGCACCCACCACATCCGCACGCTGCGCGAGGCGGGCGTCGTCCGGGTCCGCCCCGAGGGCACCGCCCGCGTCACCACCCTGCGCCGCGACGACCTCGACGCCCTCTACCCCGGCCTGCTCGACGGCATCCTCAACGCCCCGCACTGACCCCGCGGGGTCAGGCCCGCGTGGCCTCCGGTTCCGCGGCGGGGAAGTCGCGCAGGGAGCGCAGTGGTGAGAAGAACAGCCACAGCGGCGCCAGCAGCCCGCCGACAGCGGTGACCCACAGCGCCGCGCGCAGCCCGGTCGCGGTGGCGAGCGCGCCGCCGAGGAGCCCGGCGAGCGGGACGACCCCCCACACGAGGAACCGCACGGTGGCGTTCATGCGGCCCAGCAGGTGGTCGGGGCACAGCCGCTGCCGGAAGCTGACCTGGATGACGTTGTAGACCACCACGCCGAACGAACCCGCGAACGAGCCCACCGCGAACAAGGCCAGCCCGGGGCCGGACGCGGTCAGCGGGATCAGCAGCCCCGAGGCGGCGCCGAGGACGGCGGACCCGAGCATCGCGCGCACCTGCCCGAAGCGGCGGGCCACGCGCGCCACCAGGAACGCCCCCGCCACGGCCCCGATCCCGCCCGCGGACAGCAGCAGCCCGACCGCCCCCGCGGACTGGCCGAGGTCGCGCACCAGGAACACGACGACCAGGGCATTGCGCGCGGCCAGGAACAGGACCGCGGTCATGGAGTTGAGGGTGATGGTGCGCAGGGTGGCGTGCCGCCAGACGAACGACACGCCCTCGGCCAGGTCGCAGCGGAGGCTGGACCGGGCCCGTTGGGGCCGTGGGGGTTCGACCGCCTCGACCCTCGACAGCCACGCCGCCGACCACAGGAAGCTCAGCGCGTCGACCGCCAGCGCGAGGGGCGCGGTGAGCCACTGGACCAGCCCGCCCGCCGCGGACGGGCCCACGACCGAGGCGACCGTGCGGCTCGCCTCCAGCTTGGCGTTGCCGTCGACCACCTGGTCCCGGCCCACCAGGGACGGCAGGTACGACTGGTGCGCGACGTCGAAGAAGACGCTGCACAGGCCCGTGAGGAAGACCGCCAGGTAGAGGTGCGGCAGGGTCAGCGCGCCCGCGAGCGCGGCCACCGGGATGGACCCGAGGACCGCCGCGGCCGCGAGGTCCGCGGTGATCAGGACCGGTCGGCGGCGCAGGCGGTCGCACCACACGCCCGCCGGGAGACCGACGAGCAGGAAGCCCAACGCCCGCACCCCGCTCAGCAGCGCCACCTCGAACGTCGAGGCGTCGAGCACGACCACCGCCACCAGCGGAACGGCGACGACACTGACCTGCCCGCCCAACTGGCTGAGGGTGTCGGCGGTCCACACCCGCCGGAAGTCGGCGTTGTTGACGAACAAGCCAGAAGAAAACTTGAGTCGCACCAACTCAAGGTGGCATCGCCGATGATCACCTGTCAACCCGCGGGGTCCTCGGGGTGGCCCGTCGACCGGTGGACGCCCGTGGTGCCGCTCCCCCGGCGGCACCACGGGCGGTGCGTCAGCCCGCGATGACCTCGCGCAGCCGGGCGGCGAAGGCGGTCGGGTCCTCGGCGAAGCCCACGTGCCCGCCCGGGAAGTACGTCGGGGTCGTGGACAGCGCGGCGGCCAGCGCCAGGGAGGTCCGCTCGCAGAGCTCGCCGGTGGAGTCCTCGCCGAGACCGACAAGCAGGCGGACCGGGCTCGCCCGCAGGGCGTCGAGGTCGGGGACCCAGGCGGTGGTGGGGCGCAGCATGTGATTGTTCTGGTAGTCCGCGTCCGCCGCCTCCTGCGGGGTGCGGGGACCCCCGAACATCTCGACGATGAACTCCTCCGGCAGGTCCAGGTTGGCCAGGGCCACGAACTTGCGGCCCGCGGCGAGCGGGTCGCCCGCCCGGTGCGTGGCGATGATGTCCTCGGTCCTGGCGCGCAGGTCCTCGTGGTCGTCGAGGAGGCGGGTGAGCGGGGGCTCGTGCGCGATGACCACCCGGCACAGCCCCGGTTCGGCCTGGGCCAGCGCCAGCGCGCTGACCGCGCCGCCGCTGGAGCCGAGGACCACGGCGGGACCGGCGTCGGCGTGGCGGATGAGGCGGGCGAGGTCGTCGGCGCGCTGCTCGGGGGTGGAGTCCCGGTCGGGGTCGTCCAGGCGGCTGCGGTTGATGCCGCGGGGGTCGGTGGTGAGCACCGTGTGGTCGGGGGCGAGCAGGTCGGCCAGCCCGGCGAACGGGTGGGCGTCCATCGGGGCGCCGACCAGGACGACGAGGGGGCCGCAGCCGCGGCGCTCGTGGTACAGCTCGCCGTCGGGTACGCGCAGTGTCGAGCCGGTCACGGTGGTGGTGTCGTTCATGTGAGCCTCCTGGGAAACCTGCTGTGCACCAGGTGTGACCGGCCCGGTCGGGCAGAATCATCGGTCATGGGCGACCTGGTCGAGATCGATGATCTGGCGCGCGCCCGCGATGGCGATGACACCGCGTTCACCCGCCTCGTCGAACCGCTGCGCCGCGAGCTGCACGCGCACTGCTACCGGATGCTGGGCTCCACCCACGACGCCGAGGACGCCTTGCAGGACGCGCTGGTGCGGGCCTGGCGCGGGCTCACCGGGTTCACCGGCCGGGGCACGCTGCGGTCCTGGTTGTACACCGTGGCGACGCGCACCTGCCTGGACACCGCGCGGTCGCGCGGTCGCCGCGCCCTGCCGGTGGACCTGGGGCCGTCGAGCACCCACGCCGTCCTCGGCGACACCCCGCTGACCGAGGTGGCCTGGCTCGAACCGTTCGCCGACGAGCCGGGCGCGGCCTACGAGCAGCGCGAGACCGTGGAGCTGGCGTTCGTCGCCGCGGTGCAGCACCTGCCCGCCAACCAGCGGGCGGCGCTGCTGCTGTTCGAGGTGCTCGGCTTCTCCGCCGCCGAGATCGCCGGGGTCATGGACACCTCCACCGCCTCGGTGAACTCCGCGCTGCAACGGGCCCGCAAGGTCGTGGCCGAGCGGGTCCCGGTGCCCAGCCAGCAGCAGACCCTGCGGGTGATCGGCGACGTGCGGCTGCGCGAGGTCGTCACCGGGTACGCCACCGCCCTGGAGCGCGGCGACGCGGACGCCCTGGTGGCGCTGCTGACCGAGGACGTCACCTGGTCGATGCCGCCGCTGCCGCACTGGTACCGGGGGCTGGACGCGGTGGTGGACTTCGCCACGCGCGTCCCGCTGAGCACCTGCGGCTCCTGGCGGCACGTCCCGGTCACGGCCAACGGCCAGGCCGCGGTGGCCGCCTACCTGCGCGACGACACCGCCGCGGAGCACACGGCCTGGGCGATCAACGTGCTGACCCTGCGCGGCGACCGGATCGCCGAGGTCACCTCGTTCATCGGCGCAGCCCACTTCGCCGCGTTCGGGCTGCCCACCGCGCTGCCCTGACCCGCGGGGGTCACGGGGCGGGCACCCGGCCGGGGAAGACCGTGCCGAGCAGGTCGAGCATGGTGGTGGCCTTGACCGCGGTCTCCTCGAACTCCTCGTCCGGGTCGGACAGTGCGGTGACCGCGCCGCCGACGCCGAAGGACACCTCGCCAGGGCGGACCACCAGCGTGCGGATCACCACGCTGAGGTCCACCGCGCCGGTGGTGGCGAAGTAGCCGATGGCACCGGAGTAGACCCCCCGCGGGCCGCCTTCGAGCCGGTCGAGGATCTCCATCGTGCGCTCCTTGGGCGCCCCGGTCATCGAGCCGCCCGGGAACGCCGCGCGCACGCAGTCCACCGCGGACCGGTCCGGGGCCAGCCGGGCGCGCACCGTGCTGACCAGCTGGTGGACGGTCGCGTACGTCTCCACCTCGAACAGGCCGGGCACGCTCACCGACCCCGTCTCGGCGGTGACCCCCAGGTCGTTGCGCACCAGGTCCACGATCATCAGGTTCTCGGCCCGGTCCTTCTCCGAGGCGGCCAGCTCCGCGCGCAGGGCGGCGTCGGCCTCGGGGGTGGCGCCGCGCGGGCGGGTGCCCTTGATCGGGCGCGACTCCACCGCCCCGGCGGCGGTGATCGACAGGAACCGCTCCGGCGACGTGCTCAGCACCGACAACGGCCCGAACCGCAGCAGCGCGCCGAACGGCGCCGGGCTGGCCCGGCGCAGGTGCCGGTAGGCGGTCCACACGTCGGTGTCGGCAGCGGCGGTGAGCTGGTTGGTCAGGCAGACCTCGTAGCTCTCGCCGCGGTCGATCGCGGCGTGGCACTCGGCGATCATGGCCAGGTAGGCGGCCCGGTCGTGCCGGGCGGTCAGCGGCCCGGTCGGGACCAGCCCGGTGCCCTCCGGCCCGGCCGCGCGGGGGCGGCGGGCCAGGGCGGCGAGGCGGGCGGCGGTGTCGGTCTGCCACCGCTCGTCCCCGGCGAAGGCCAGCAGGTGCAGCTCGCCGGTGCCGTGGTCGACGGCCACGGCCCGGTCGGCGAAGACGAGCTGGGCGTCCGGGTCGCGGGCGGGGTGGGCGCGGGCGCCGCCGCACTCGGCCTTCAGCTCGTAGCCGAGGTGGCCGACCCAGCCGAGGGCGAAGCCGAACGGCAGGTCCGGGGCGTGCGCGCGGTGCGCGGCCAGGTCGCGGTCGAGCCAGTCGAAGAAGGGGCCCGCCACCACCTCGACCCGGCCGTCCGCGTCGGTGACCCGGACCAGGCCGGTGCCGACGTCGGCCGCGGCGGTCCTGGCCAGGGGGCCGCTCGCGTCGCCGAGGAAGGAGAAGCCGCCGCCCGCCGCGCTGTCGAGCCAGAACGCGTGCGGGGAGTCGCGGTACAGCTCGGCGAAGACCTCCTCGGCGGTGACCGGCAGCGTCAGCCGCTCGACCACCACCCGCCGCGGCGGTGCGGGCGCGGGGGGCGGCTGCGGGCGCGCCACCGCGACGGCGGTCTCCCTCGGGTGCTCCTCGCGCCAGGCCAGGGACAGGCGGTGGAAGTTGGCCAGCAGCTCGGGCCCGTGCTCGGTGCAGATCGACTCCGGGTGGAACTGCACGCCCCAGGCGGGGCGGTGCCGGTGCCGCACGCCCATCAGCACCCCGTCGTCGCTCCAGGCGGTGGCCTCCAGGTCGGCGGGCACGTCGTGGACGGACAGCGAGTGGTAGCGCACCACCCCGGTCGGCGACGGGATGCCCGCGAACAGGTCGCGGCCGTCGTGGCGCACGGCCGAGAGCCTGCCGTGGCGCACCTCCGGCGCCGGTCCCACCCGCGCCCCCGCGAGCAGGCACAGGCCCTGGTGGCCCAGGCACACGCCGAGCAGCGGCTGCCGGGCCAGCTCCAGCACCGCCCGGCTCAGGCCCAGGTCGCGCGGGGTGGCGGGGTGACCGGGACCGGGGCCGACGACGACGTTGTCGAAGTCGGCGAGCCGGGCCGGGTCCCACGGTTCGCCGTGGCGCAGGACCGTCGGCCGCACCCCGTCGAGGACGGCCAGCGCCTGCACCAGGTTGTGCGTGAACGAGTCGTGGTTGTCGACGACCAGGGTGCGCACCGAGCCCCTCCCGCTGAACGGCAACTGTGGATTTGCTGACGCACAGTTGTGTGTAACCCGACGTCCCCCCGCCTGGCGTCCTTGCTCTTGATTGGTGACGAGACCGAGCAGCACGTCGCGCCGCAGGAGGCGAGCCATGCCACAGCGACAGAGCGGACCCGCCCGGGGCGACCGTGATGCTACCGTCCCCGAACCGGTGCCCGAGCAGCGCGCGGGCGCCCACGACCGGTCTGAGCTGCACGGACAGCCCGGCAGCACCGAGAGCACAGTGGACCGGGCCACCCCCGGGACCGCTGCCGAACGAGGAGGTGCGGCCCTGGTCGCGCACGCGGTCACCCCGGACGTCCTCGGCCCCTCCGAACAGCAGGGCGGCCCCGCCGACCTGCTGCCCCGGATCGCGCTGCGCTGGCCGCGCTGGCCCGCCGCGCTGCGGGCCAACCGGGTGCTGCGCGGTCTGCTCGGCGACCTGCTGGCGATGGTCGTCGCGGCACTGGACGTGTGGCTGGTGATCCCGCCGGACGCACCGCCGTGGTCGATCTGGCTGTCCTGGCTGGCGGTGCCCGCGATGCTGCTGCGCAGGCACGTGCCGTTCGTGGCGCTGCTCGTCGCCATCCCCGGCTTCTTCTACGGCTGGGCCCAGCTCGCGGCCATGATCGCGCTGGGCACGCTGGCCAGGCTGGACAAGGCCCGCTGGCGCACCTGGGTCGGCGCGGTGCTGGTCTGGGTGTCGCGGTTCGTGGTGTGGCCGTGGGCGGACTTCGTCGCCACGACCTGGCGCGAGCACATCCTCGACGCCATCTACGGCGTCCTCGTGGCCGGGATGCCGCTGGCGATCGGGCTGCTGGTGACCATGCGCTCGGAGCTGTTCGCCCGGATCCGGCAGCTCGACCGCAGCCGGGAGCGGGAGAAGCGGCTGTACGCGGCGACGGTGCGCTCGGCGGAGCGGGCGAAGCTGGCCAGGGAGATGCACGACGTGGTGTCGCACCAGGTCACGCTGATCGCCATGCAGGCGGGCGCGCTCCAGGTCGGGGCCGGGGACGACGAGACCCGCGAGGGCGCGGAGACCATCCGCCTGCTGAGCACCCGCACCCTGGAGGAGCTGCGCGAGCTGGTCGGCGTGCTGCGCTCCGGCGGGGACGAGGTGGACGCCCAGCCGGGCCTGGAGGAGGTCGGCGACCTGGTCGTCGACGGCGACGTCAAGATCAACGTGGCCATCGACGCCTCACCGGAGCAACTGCCCGGGCCGGTCTCGCGCGCGGCGTACCGGACGGTGCAGGAGGCGCTGACCAACGTCCGCAAGCACGCGTCGGGCTCGCGCGCCTCGGTCCGGGTGCGCACCTCGGGCGAGGCGCTGCTGGTCGAGGTGCACAACGACCGCCCCCGGCGCCGCCGCGGCCCGGGGCTGCCCTCGGGCGGGCACGGCCTGCTCGGGCTGCGCGAGCGGGCCACCCTGCTCGGCGGCACCTTCGACGCGGGCCCCACCGCCGAGGGCGGTTTCCGCGTCCGCGCCACCTACCCGCTGGTCGGCTGAGCGGGCCGGAACGCACGAGACCCCGCTCCCGGGATCCGGGGAGCGGGGTCTGGCGCGTGGTGCTTACAGCTCGCGCTTGGCGCGCAGCTTGGCGAGGGCTTCGGCGAGGATGGCCTCGCCGTCCTCGTCGGAGCGACGCTCCTTCACGTACGCCAGGTGCGTCTTGTAGGGCTCGTTGCGCGGCGCCTTGGGCGGCGCCTGCTCGTCCAGCCCGCCGGGGAGACCGCACCGTGGGCAGTCCCACGACTCGGGCCGCTCGGCTTCCAGGGCGAACGAGGGACGGGACTCGTGCCCGTTCGCGCACCAGTAGGACACCCGCTGACGGGGCGCCGACTCACCGCGCTCGGACTCACCCATCGGACCAGCACCGACCCGGGTGCCCCGGATCGCGTTGCCACCGGCCATTGATGTTCACACCCCCACCGCGTGATTCGACCCGGCGCCATGCCCACGCCGGATCACGGAAAACGAAACGCCCCCATGGTGGGGGCGCACTCAGGAAACCTTGACCAGCAGCCCGAGGCCGACGACGCAGATGATCCAGATCGAGCCCACGAACAGGGTGATCCGGTCCAGGTTCTTCTCGACGACGCTCGAACCGGAGAGGCTCGACTGCATCCCACCCCCGAACAGCGAGGAGAGGCCGCCACCCCGACCGCGATGCAGCAGCACCAGCAGGATCAGCAGCAGGCTGGTGACGATGAGCGCGATCTGCAGGATCAGAACAGCAGTCATTTCATCCTCGCTGTCGAGACGGTGGAGAACACAGGCTACCTGGTGACCGCGCCGAGTTCGACCACCGCCCCACAACGGAAGTCCCGCAGTTCCGCCACCCTTTTGCCGCCGGTGCCGAAGCCCGTGCGGACGCACGTGCACCACCTGGGTGGTCTGGACCATTCGGGCGAATTTGTTGTGATTCGGAACAAACTGGGCCGATACTCGGAGCACCCCGCACCCGTCGTCCACCAAGGGAGTCGGCCGATGATCACCCGGAGGACCCTCCTCGGCGGCCTCGCCGCCGCAGCCGCCACCGCCCCGTTCGCGGGCTCCGCGCTCGCGTCCGCCACACCCCGCGCGTCCCTCGCCCTGACCCTGGTCAACAACACCGGCGCCCACGCGGGCAAGACCCTGTGGGCCTACGTCGTCGGCACCAACCTCGCCACCGGCAGGCAGTCCCGCGTCACCGCCGACGGCGCCCTGCTCCCGGTCTCCACCGCCGACAACGGCGGCGACGGCTACACCGACTACTCGATCGCGGTCAACGGCAGCCGCACCATCCCCCTGCCGCAGGGCATGTCCGGCCGGATCTACCTCTCGGTCGGCGACAAGCTCAAGTTCCGCGCCAACCCCGGCGACGCCCTGGCGTACCCGGCGGGCTGGGTCAGCACCGACCCGAACTACCGAGTCCTGCACGACTGCGTGGAGTTCACCTACGACGGTTCGGGCATGCACTGCAACACCACGATGGTCGACATGCTGTCGGTGCCGATGTCCATCGACCTCGTGGGCAACCGCACCCAGTCGGCCGGGCGGCTCGTCGCGGGCGGCCGATCCCGGGTCTTCCAGTCGATGCGCGCCCAGTCGGGCTTCTCGAACCTGGTGATCGACGACCTCCGGGTCATCGCCCCCGGCCACGGCCTGGACGCGGGCCGCTTCTCCGGCACCTACCTGGCAGGCCACATCGACGAGGTCTGGTCCCGCTACCGAGGCCAGAACATGGTGGTCAACGCCAACAACACCACCTTCACCGGCCGCGTCCAAGGGGACCTGTTCGTGTTCGACCGGGGGGTGCGGGCATTCGCCAAGCCCTCCACCCGAGACGTCCTCTTCTGCGACGGCACCCTCGCCGCCCCGAACGACGGGGTCACCGGCCCGGTGGCGGCGGTACTGGGCGCCGGACTCAACCGGGGCATCCTGCTCAACACCCCCCAACAACCGGTCACCGACGCCGGGTCGTACTACCGGATCGCCCAGTGCAACCACTACTCGCGGATCATGCACGAGAACACAGTGGACAGAAAGGCCTACGGCTTCGCCTTCGACGACGTGTGCGAACACGCCCCGTACATCGAAGACGGCGCCCCCAGGACGATGACGGTCACCGCCACGCCCTTCTGAAGCTGAGGTGGGCGGGGGGCCGGGCGCTCCCCCGCCCACTCTCCAAGCCCACGGCAGCAGGTGGGGAGTTTGTGGGGCGCAGGTGCGGTGGGGACGCACGGCGCATATCGGCTGTTACCTTCGACTCGCGGGAAGGAGGCAGCCGGGAATGACTCGGTTTCGGCGGCGGGCAGGGTTGTCGACGGCGCGGAAGGTGGCGGGGTACACGCAGGAAAGCCTCGCCGAGGCGTTGGGGGTGGACCGGACGACCGTGGCGACGTGGGAGTCCGGAGAACACGAGCCGCTGCCGCACATGCGGCCGTTGTTGGCCGGGGCGCTCGGTGTCGATGTAGCGGAAATCGACAGCCTGATCAACGAGACCGACCCCCTGCCACCACCGCGCGGTGGCGCCCCGGCCTCTGGGCGGGGGCATGACGTTGAGGAGCAGGTGCGTCACAGCCAGGAAGAGTGGTTGCGGGTCCGGCAGGCGCCCGGGGCACGCGGACGTGAGCTGACCGAACTGGCCGCCTGGCTCTACCCCGAGTCCGAGCGCGCGCCCGGTGGTCACGTACTCACCGGGCCGGGGTGGCTGACCGAAACCCCGATGCCATTCGACGCCGTCGACCTGGAGTGGGCCGACGACAGCCCACCCCACACGCTGCCCGCGCCTGCAGTGCTCGACAGCCTGCTCCCCCGCACCGAAAACGGGACCCGTTACTCCGACTACGGCCGGGCGGTGCGCGACCTGGTCCGGCCCCGGCTGCTGGAGAACCGGCTCAGCTACCGGCTCACCGGGATCACCTCCCGAGTAGGCGGCTTGGGCCTGCGGTTCGGCCGGACGACGTTCTTCGAGGTCTTCAACCTCAAGCAACTGGTGGCCCACGAGTTCAAGCGGGCATGGCTCCTCGCCGGGCGCGAGATTCCGCGGCTGGACGACCTGCCGCTGCGGACAGCGATCGGGAGTCCCTTCGACCCGAGCGCCCTCCTGATGTCACCGGGGATCACCACCCTCACCATCCGGCGGGGCGAGGAGGCGACTTTCGTCCTGCACGAGCGCGACAGCGGCAAGGTGGCCGATGGTGGCGGGCTGTGCCACCCG
The DNA here is from genome assembly GCF_021056305.1 of Actinokineospora sp. PR83. NCBI lineage: Bacteria > Bacillati > Actinomycetota > Actinomycetes > Pseudonocardiales > Pseudonocardiaceae > Actinokineospora > Actinokineospora sp. PR83. The sequence continues at coordinate 117,574 of NZ_JAJCXD010000065.1, read as the reverse complement.
ATGCCCGCTGGCGAGTTCCAGCCGTCCTCCGCCGCCCCGGCCGACGTGGTGAACGACTTCTCGTTGTGGCGCAACATCATGCGGGAGTTCTCCGAGGAGTTCCTGGGCAACCCGGAGCACGACGGCGGCGGGTCGCGGCCGATCGACTACGGGCGCGACGAGCCGTTCCGCCGCTTCGAGGAGGCCCGGGCGGCCGGGGGCCTGCGGCTGTGGCACCTCGGGCTGGTGGTCGAGCCGCTGGAACTCGGGGTGCAGCAGCTCACCGTGGCCGTGCTCGACGCGCCGGTGTTCGACCGGCTGTTCGCGGGGATGGTGGCGGTCAACGACGAGGGGCGGGTCGTCGGGCGGGACGGCAGGCACATCCCGTTCACGGCCGAGGCGATCCGCCGCCTGGACCCCCGGATGTCGGCGAGCGGGCTGACGCTGCTGCACCGGGCGTGGCGGGCTCGGGATGTGTTGCTGGCTCGCCCCTAGGCTGGCGGGATGGGGTGGAACCTGAGCGAGTTGATAGCGAAGCACGACGTGCCGGGCGCGCAGGTCGCCGTGTTGGCCGACGGGGAGGTCCGGGACGAGGCCGCGGGGGTGTTGAGCCTGCGCACGCGGGTCGAGGTCACGGGCGACTCGGTGTTCAAGATCGGGTCGATCACCAAGGTCTGGACGGCCACGCTCGTCCAGCAGTTGGTGGACGACGGTGTCCTGGACCTCGACCGCGCCCTTCGCGACTACATCCCCGGCTTCCGGCTGAGCGACCCGGCCGCCACCGAATCCCTGACCGCCCGTCACCTGCTCACCCACACCGGCGGCATCGACGGCAACCACTTCACCGACACCGGCCGCAACGACGACGCGATCGAGCGGTTCGTGGCCACCCTCGCCGACGCGGAGCACCCCTTCCCGCCTGGCACCGTCTTCTCCTACTCCAACAGCGGGTTCGCGGTGCTCGGCAGGCTGGTGGAGGTGTTGCGCGGCAAGCCTTTCCACGACGTACTCCGCGAGCGGCTGGTGGCACCGCTGGGGCTGCGCACCGTCGCCACCGACGCGGAGGAGGCGATCCTGCACCGCGCCGCCGTCGGTCACGTCGAGGCGGGTGGGGAGCTCGTGCCCACGACGACGTGGGCGGTGTCCTACTTCGCCGCGGCCAGTGGGTCGTACCTGGCGATCAGCGCGCGTGAGCTGGTGGAGTTCGTCCGCCTGCACCTCACCGACCGGAGGCTCGCGGTGCTGCGCGAACCCCAGCTCGACTCCGTGCCGGACTTCGGTGGCGGCATCCTCGGCTGGGGGCTCGGCTGGATGCTCCACCGCGACGGCGTCGTCGGGCACACCGGGGTTTCCAAGGGGCAGAAGGCGTTCCTGCGCGTCGCCCCCTCGGCCGGGGTGGCGGTTGCCGTGCTGACCAACAGCACGCGTGGCGAGCCGCTGGCCCACGAGGTCCTCAGTGCGGTGCTCGGGGACCTCGCGGGCGTCGAGACGACACCTCCACCTGTGCCGCCCGCGAACCCCGCCCCGATCGACGCCGACCGCATGTGCGGCACCTACCGCACCACCCTCTACGACACCACCCTGACCACCGACGGCGACCGCGCGTTCCTCGTCCAGCGCCCGCGCAACGACCTCGCCAGGTCCTTCCTCGGCAGGTCCGAGGACCGCTTCGAGGTCGTCCGCCTCGACGACAGCGCGATCATCACCGCCGAACCCCGGGCGGGCGCCCACCAGGTCCTGTCCCTGGTCGGCTCCGACGGGCACGGCCGCGCCCGCTTCCTGCACAACGGCGCCGCCGCCCACCGGGTCACCTGAAAGGCGCAGGGGCGCCGGGGAATCCCCGGCGCCCCTGACGACCGAACCGCGACTACGGCAGCGGACCGCCCGCAGCCAGGGCGCAGAGCTTGGTGAACTCGTCCGCCTGGAGGCTGGCGCCGCCGACGAGCGCGCCGTCGATGTCCTCCTGGGCGACCAGTTCGCCGATGCTGCCCGACTTCACCGAACCGCCGTAGAGGATGCGCACGGCCGAGGCGACCTCGTCGCCGTACTTCTCGGCGAGCTTGCCGCGCAGGGCCTTGCAGACCTCCTGGGCGTCGGTGGCGGTGGCGACCTTGCCGGTGCCGATGGCCCACACCGGTTCGTAGGCCACGACGACCTTGGACACCACGTCGGCCTTGAGGCCCTTGAGCCCGGCCACGAGCTGCTCGGTGCAGTGGTCGACGTGGCCGCCCGCCTCGCGGACCTCCAGCCGCTCGCCCAGGCACAGGATCGGGGCGATGCCGTGCTTGAGGGCCGCCTTCACCTTGGCGTTGACCAGCTCGTCGGTCTCGCCGTGGTACTCGCGGCGCTCCGAGTGGCCGACCGTCACGTACGAGCAGCCCAGCTTGGCCAGCATGGGTCCGGAGACCTCACCGGTGTAGGCGCCGGAGTCGTACCTCGACACGTCCTGGGCGCCGTAGCGCAGCAGGAGCTTGTCGCCGTCCACCATGGTCTGGATGGAGCGGATGTCGGTGAACGGCGGCAGCACGGCCACCTCCACCTTCGCGTAGTACTTCTCCGGCAGCGAGAACGCGATCTTCTGCACCAGGGCGATGGCCTCGAGGTGGTTGAGGTTCATCTTCCAGTTGCCCGCGATGAGCACCTGCCTGGCCATCACGCCTCCAGCACAGCGACGCCGGGGAGTTCCTTGCCCTCCAGGTACTCCAGCGACGCGCCGCCGCCGGTCGAGATGTGCGAGAAGCCGTCCTCGGGCAGGCCCAGCAGCCGCACCGCCGCCGCCGAGTCGCCGCCGCCGACGACCGAGTAGGCCGGGGAGTCGACGATGGCCTGGGCCACGCCGCGGGTGCCCTCGGCGAACGGGGCCAGCTCGAACACGCCCATCGGGCCGTTCCAGAACACGGTGCCCGCGCCCGCGATGACCTCCGAGTACCGCTCGACGGTGATCGGGCCGATGTCCAGGCCCTTCCACCCCTCGCGGATGTTGGCGGCGAGCACGGTGTGGGTGTTCGCCTCGGCGGAGAAGTCGTCGGCGATGACCACGTCGGCGGGCAGCAGGACCTTGCCGGGGTGCTCGGCCAGCAGCTTCTTGCAGGTGTCGATCATGTCGGCTTCCAGCAGCGAGTCGCCGACGCCGAGGCCCTCGGCGGCCAGGAAGGTGAAGCACATGCCGCCGCCGACGAGGATCGCGTCCACCTTCGGCAGCAGCGACTCGATCACGGCCAGCTTGTCCGACACCTTCGACCCGCCCAGCGCCACCACGTACGGGCGCCGGGGCTCGCCGGTGAGCTGCTTGAGCACCTCGACCTCGGCCAGCACCAGACCGCCCGCGTAGGCGGGGAGCCGGGTGGCGACGTCGTAGACCGAGGCCTGCTTGCGGTGCACCACACCGAAGCCGTCGGAGACGAACACGTCCGCCAGGGCTGCGTAGGCGTCGGCAAGCGCACCGCGCTCGGCCTCGTCCTTGCTGGTCTCGCCCGGTTCGAAGCGGACGTTCTCCAGCAGCAGCACCCCGCCGTCTGGCAGCTTGGCGACCTCGGTCCGCGCCGACTCGCCGACCACGTCGGCGGCCAGCACGACCGTGCTGCCGAGCAGGTCGGCCAGCCGCGCGGCGACCGGGGCCAGCGAGTACTTCTTGTCCGGGGTGCCCTTGGGGCGGCCCAGGTGCGCGGCCACCACGACCTTGGCGCCCGCGCCGGTGAGCGCGCGCAGCGTCGGCAGGGCGGCCTTGATCCGGCCGTCGTCGGTGATGGTGTCGCCGTCGAGGGGGACGTTGAGGTCGGCGCGCACGAGCACGCGCCGACCCGCCACACCCTCGGCGATCAGGTCGTCCAGGGTTTTCACTGTGGTCCGTCTCAGAGCTTGGAGGCGACGAGCGCGGTCAGGTCGGCGAGGCGGTTGGAGTAGCCCCACTCGTTGTCGTACCAGCCCACGACCTTCACCAGGTTGCCGGTGACCTTGGTCAGCGGCGCGTCGTAGATGCACGACGCCGGGTCGGTGACGATGTCGGAGGACACGATCGGGTCGGTGTTGTAGCGCAGGATGCCCTTGAGCGGGCCCGCGGCAGCGGCCTGGTAGGCCTCCTGCACCTCGTCCAGGGTGACGTCGCGGGACAGGGTCACCGTCAGGTCGGTGGCCGAGCCGGTCGGCACCGGGACGCGCAGCGCGTAGCCGTCGAGCTTGCCCTTGAGCTCGGGCAGCACCAGGCCGATCGCCTTGGCGGCGCCGGTCGAGGTGGGCACGATGTTCAGCGCGGCGGCGCGGGCGCGGCGCAGGTCCTTGTGCGGGGCGTCCTGCAGGTTCTGGTCCTGGGTGTAGGCGTGGATGGTGGTCATGAGACCGCGCTCCACGGTGAACGCGTCGTGCAGCACCTTCGCCAGCGGGGCCAGGCAGTTGGTGGTGCAGGAGGCGTTCGAGATGACCGTCTGCGAGCCGTCGTAGGCGGCCTCGTTGGCGCCGAGCACCACGGTCAGGTCCTCGCCCGAGGCCGGCGCGGAGATGATGACCTTCTTGGCGCCGCCCTCGTCGACGTGCTTGCGGGCGTCGGCGGCCTTGGTGAAGAAGCCGGTCGACTCGACCACGACGTCGACGCCGAGGTCCTTCCAGGGCAGCTTGCCCGGGTCGCGCTCGGCGAGCGCCTTGATGGTGTGGTCGCCGACCTTGATGCCCTCGTCGGTCACCGACACGTCCTCGGACAGGCGGCCCAGGACGCTGTCGTACTTGAGCAGGTGCGCCATGGTCGCCACGTCACCGAGGTCGTTGAAGGCCACGATCTCGATGTCGTGGTCACTGGCGGCGACCGCCCGCCAGAAGTTGCGACCGATCCGACCGAAGCCGTTGACACCAACGCGAACCGTCACCTGTGTCTCCTCTTTGCGACTGGGTGCTTCTTGCGAACCTCTTGACCGGGAACCCTAGCGCCCGAACGGCCGGACGCAGGTCAGGAGGTCAGCGGTCTCTCTTTATCGAATCAGATCGGTGTGGTGATCGCCAGACCGATCGGCGCGCGGCGTGGTTTTTGTCTCCTGGCGCGCACCCGCCGCCCCCGGCTCGTGCGCCCGCGCGACCTTCGGACACCGGCCGGCGATTCCCCCTGGACAGCCCCGGGAAACAGCGGAGCGGGGTTCACCGACCCCCACGCCCGGTGAACCCCGCTCCGTCTCCCCCATCCCGGATGCCCCTCCCCCAAGCGGCACCCGAGCCTCACACCAGTAGAAGAGTTCCGGGTACCGCCCCGGATACACGATGAGACCCAGGTCACAAAATTCAGCGACGGTCGGTGATTCCCGACCAAGATCCACCGCGGGTGGACCGTTCGACCCAGCGGTGCTCACCGGCGCGGTTCCCGCCCGCGGGCGGGAACCGCCTCAGGCGTCGGCCTCGAGCATGTCCGGGGTGACCGCGGACTCGGTGTCGGGCAGGCCGAGGTCCTTGGCCCGCTTGTCGGCCATGGCCAGCAGCCTGCGGATGCGGCCCGCGACGGCGTCCTTGGTCATCGGCGGCTCGGAGAGCTGGCCCAGCTCCTCCAGCGAGGCCTGCTTGTTCTTGAGCCGCAGCTCCCCCGCGGCGGTGAGGTGCTCGGGCGCCTCCGGGCCGAGGATCTCCATCGCCCGCTGCACCCTGGCCGCGGCGGCCACCGCGGCGCGCGCGGACCGGCGCAGGTTCGCGTCGTCGAAGTTGGCCAGCCGGTTGGCCGTGGCGCGCACCTCGCGGCGCATCCGGCGCTCCTCCCAGGCCAGCACGCTGGAGTGCGCGCCGAGGCGGGTGAGCAGCGCGCTGATCGCGTCGCCGTCGCGGACCACGACCCGGTCGGCGCCGCGCACCTCGCGCGACTTGGCCTGGATGCCCATCCGACGGGCGGCGCCGACGATGGCCAGCGCGGCCTCCGGACCGGGGCAGGTGATCTCCAGCGCCGAGGAGCGGCCGGGCTCGGTGAGCGAGCCGTGCGCCAGGAACGCCCCGCGCCAGGCGGCCTCGGCGTCGCACACGCCGCCGGAGACGACCGGGGCGGGCAGGCCGCGCACCGGTCGGCCGCGCGGGTCGAGCAGCCCGGTCTGCCTGGCCAGGCCGTCGCCGTCCTTGACCACGCGGACCACGTAGCGGGTGCCCTTGCGCAGGCCCCCGGAGGTGATCACGTGCACGTCGGCGTGGTGGCCGTAGAGGTCGTGGACCTCCTTGCGCAGCCGCCGGGCCGCCGCGCCGGTGTCCAGCTCGGCCTCGACCACCACCCGGCCCGCGACGATGTGCAACCCGCCCGCGAAGCGCAGCAGGGAGGACACCTCGGCCCGGCGGCAACAGGTCTTGGACACCGTGAGCCTGCTCAGCTCGTCCTTGACTGCGGCGGTCATCGCCACTGGTCCTCCTCTCCGGGCCCGGTCACGGGCGTACCCGGCCTACATCCCACCACGTGCCGCATCGCGGTCCGTGCGCCCCTCACCGTTCGAGCGCGGTGGCCACCGCGCGGGCCACGCTGGCCCCCAGGGCCGCCGGGTCGTGCCGGTCGGCGGCGTCGGCGGCGGCGATGTGGTCGAGCCGGATGCCCGCGCCCAGCGCCTTCGCCGCCTGGCGCAGCCGGTCCGGGACGGGCACCGAGTCCACGTCGGCGATCACCGCGTCCACCCGCAGCCTGGGCGCGTGCTCGGCCAGCACGTCGAGGTGGTGCTCCGGGGAGAACCCCTCCGTTTCCCCAGGTTGGGGGACCAGGTTGAGCACCACGACCCGGGTGGCCTCGGTCCGCACCAGGGCGTCGTGCAGGTCCGGCACCATCAGGTGCGGCAGCACGCTGGTGAACCAGGAACCGGGGCCGAGCAGCACCACGTCGGCCGCCAGGACCGCCGCGACGGCCTCGGCGCACGCGGTGGGGCGTTCGCCCCGGCGGGTGGCCGACAGCAGCCGGATGCGGCGCACCCGACCCGGGGTGGTGGCCACCGCGACCTGCCCGCGGATGCGCCGCACGGTCGCCGGGTCCTCCGCCAACCCGGTCACGTCCGCCTCGATGTCCACCGGTTCGGGTGACATCGGCAGCACCCGGCCCGCGACGCCGAGCAGCCGGGCCGCCTCGGCGAGCGCGGCCACCGGGTCGTCCACGGTCTCCAGCAGGCCGGCAAGCACCAGGTTGCCCACGGCGTGCCCGGCGAGCGCGCCGGTGCCGCCGAAGCGGTGCCCGAAGACCGTGCCCCACGGCCCGGAGTCCGGGCCCGCCAGCGCCAGCAGCGCCTTGCGCAGGTCCCCCGGCGGCAGCAGGCCCAGCTCGCGGCGCAACCGCCCGGAGGAGCCGCCGTCGTCGGCGACGGTGACTACGGCGGTGACGTCCTCGGTGATCCCGCGCAGCGCGGTCAGGGTGGCGTGCAACCCGTGCCCGCCGCCCAGCGCGACCGCGCGCAGCGGTCGACCGGTCACTCGCGCCCCAGGTCGCGGTGCACGACCTTGACCGCCATGCCGTCCTCGTCGGACAGCCTGCGCGACAGCTCCTCGGAGATCGCCACGCTGCGGTGCTTGCCGCCGGTGCAGCCCACGGCGAGGGTCAGGTAGCGCTTGCCCTCGCGCCGGTAACCGGCGCCGATGAGCCGCAGCAGCTCGTGGTAGCGGTCGAGGAACTCGTCCGCCCCCTCCTGGCTGAGCACGTAGTTGCGCACGTCGGCGTCGCGGCCGGTCTGGTCCTTCAGCTCCGGGATCCAGAACGGGTTCGGCAGGAACCGCACGTCCATCACCAGGTCGGCGTCCATCGGCAGGCCGTACTTGTAGCCGAAGGACAGCACGGTGACCCGGGTCGCGGTGCTCGACTCGGTGCCGAACGCGTCCTCGATCTTGGCCCGGAGCTGGTGCACCGACAGCGTCGAGGTGTCCAGGATCAGGTCGGCCTCCCCGCGCAGCGGCATCAGCAACTGGCGCTCGGCGGTGATGCCGTCGATCAGCCTGCCCTCGCCCTGCAGCGGGTGGCCGCGGCGCACCGACTCGAACCGGCGGACCAGCACGTCGTCGGTGGCCTCCAGGAACAGCACCCTGGGCTTGTAGCCGCGGGCGTCGAGGTCCTTGATGATCGCCGAGAGGTCCTCGGTGAACGCCCGGGACCGCACGTCCATCACCACCGCGACGGTGGTGATCGCGCCCCTGGCCCGGGAACCCAGCTCGACCATGGTGGAGATCAGCTCCGGCGGGAGGTTGTCCACCACGAACCAGCCGAGGTCCTCCAGGCACTTGGCCGCGGTGCTGCGGCCCGCCCCGGACAGCCCGGTGACCACGGCCACCTCGATGCCCGGTCCCCCGACGGGGGGTTGCTCGTCCCGCACTGTCGCGTCGCTCACTGCTGCCTCTCCTGCCCGCCTGCCGCGGCGGTCGTGTCCTGCGCGCCGCCCGCGAGCGCGGTGTGCACGGCGCGGGCGGTGCCCGGTCCGATGCCGGGCACGCTCTCGATCTCCTCGACGCTCGCCGCGCGCAGCCGCTTGAGCGAGCCGAAGTGCTTGATGAGCACCGCCTTGCGGGTGTGGCCCAGCCCGGGCACGTCGTCGAGCGCCGACGCGGTGAGGCGCTTGGAGCGCTTCTGCCGATGGTAGGCGATGGCGAAGCGGTGGGCTTCGTCGCGCACCCGTTGCAGCAGGTAGAGCGCCTCGCTGGTGCGCGGGAGGATGGTCGGGTCCGGGTCGCCGGGCAGCCAGACCTCCTCCAGCCGCTTGGCCAGCCCGACCACCGCCACGTCGGTGACGCCCAGCTCGGAGAGCACCTCGGCGGCGGCGTCGGCCTGCGGGCCCGCGCCGTCGACGACGTAGAGGTTGGGCGGGTAGGCGAAGCGGCGCGGCTTGCCGGTCTCCGGGTCGATGCCCGGGGTGGGCCCCTGCCCGCCCGCCTCGCCCGCGTACTTGGCGAACCGGCGGCGGGTGACCTCGGCGATGGCGGCCACGTCGCCCTCGGTGGCGGCCTCGCGGATGGCGAAGCGGCGGTACTCGGACTTGCGCGCCAGTCCGTCCTCGAACACGACCAGCGAGGCGACCACGTCGCTGCCCTGGATGTGGCTGATGTCGACGCACTCGATGCGCAGCGGGGCGGTGTCGAGCCCGAGGCCCTCCTGCAACTCCTGCAACGCCGCCGAGCGGGCCGTCAGGTCGCCTGCGCGGCGCAGCTTGTGCTGGGTGAACGCCTCTTTCGCGTTGCGCTCCACGGTTTCCATCAGCGCCCGCTTGTCGCCGCGCTGCGGCACCCGCAGGGCGACCCGGGAGCCGCGCAGCCCGCTGAGCCAGTCGGCGAGCGCGCCCGCGTCGGCGGGCAGCTCGGGCACCAGCACCTCGCGCGGCACCGGGCTGCCCGCCGAGTCGTCGGCGGGCGGGTCGTCCGCGGCTGCGCCGTCGCCGGTCGGGTTGTCGGCGGTCGCGCTGTCGGTGGTCGGGCGGTCGGCGGGCCCGGTGCCGGGTTCGACGATCTCGGCCTGGTCGCCGTAGAACTGGCTGAGGAACTGCTCCACCAGGGCGGGCACCGGGCTGGTGGAGCCCTCCGCGCCGCCCTCCTCCAGCCGGTCGACGACCCAGCCGCGCTGGCCGCGGACCCGGCCGCCGCGCACGTGGAAGACCTGCACGGCGGCTTCGAGGTCGTCGTGGGCGAAGGCGACCACGTCGGCGTCGGTGCCGTCGCCGAGCACCACGGCCTGCTTCTCCAGGGCCCGGCGCAGCGCGCCGATGTCGTCGCGCAGCCGGGCGGCCCGCTCGAACTCCAGCTCGTCGGCGGCCTGCGCCATCTCCCGCTCCAGGCGGCGGACCATGGCGTCGGTCTTGCCGGAGAGGAAGTCGCAGAAGTCGAGCACGATCCCGCGGTGCTCCTCGGCGCTGACCCGGCCGACGCAGGGCGCCGAGCACTTGTCGATGTAGCCGAGCAGGCACGGCCGCCCGATCTGGCCGTGCCGCTTGAACACCCCGGTCGAGCAGGTGCGCGCGGGGAAGACCCGCAGCAGCAGGTCCAGGGTCTCGCGGATGGCCCAGGCGTGCGCGTACGGGCCGAAGTAGCGGACGCCGCGCTTGCGCGGGCCGCGGTAGACGTGCAGCCGCGGGTACTGCTCGTTCAGCGTCACCGCCAGGACCGGGTAGGTCTTGTCGTCGCGGTAGCGGACGTTGAACCGCGGGTCGAACTCCTTGATCCAGTTGTACTCGAGCTGCAGCGCCTCGACCTCGGTCGCCACCACGGTCCACTCGACGCCGCCCGCGGTGGTCACCATCTGCCGGGTGCGCGGGTGCAGCGCGGTCACGTCGGCGAAGTACGAGTTCAGCCTGCTGCGCAGGCTCTTCGCCTTGCCGACGTAGATGACCCGGCCGGTCGGGTCGCGGAACTTGTACACGCCGGGGGCGTCGGGGATGGTGCCGGTGGCGGGGCGGTAGGCGGACGGGTCGGGCACGGCGTCAACCCTACGGCCGGGGTACGACACTCCCGGCCGCAGGGTTGACCGCCGCGGCGCCGATCAGCGCGGGAACGCCCGGATCAGGCGACGGAGTGCAGGTTCCCGTCGCCGCCGATGAGGCAGGCGGCGGCGTCCGCGTCGGAGTTCACGAACTCCGCCACGCAGCGGCCGAGCTGGGCGTGCCCGCGGGCGTTCGGGTGGAAGGACTGCTGGGCCATGTGCACGCCGATGGCGTCGAGACCGCCGCTCACCAGCGCCTGCGGGTCGACCATGAGCCGGTTCTGCCACTCGCTGTCGCGGGTGCCGCTGCACGCCTCGCGGCCCTCGGTGGCCCGCCCGAAGTCCAGGAAGGACACCCCGGCCCGGGTGGCGACGCCGCGCAGCGCCCCGGTCAGCTCCGGCACCGCCTCGGTGCGGGCCCACTTGGCGTCGGTTAGGCGCAGCGGGCACCCGTCAAACCCGTGGGTGGTGGGGTTCATCTTCTCGGTGAGGGGCGAGGAGTACGAGGTCAGCACGAACCGGTAGTCGTCGTCGGCGTACCCGGCCTGGCGCATGGCGGACTTCACGTCGGCGACGGCCGCCTCGATCCGGGGCGCCATGGCCGACAGCCGCCCCGGCCACTGGCCGCGCAGCGCCGAGGAGCAGTCGGACCCGAACGGGTTGAACCACTTGAGGACGCAGTCGATGATGGTGTCGGTGAAGTCGGGGTCGTCGTTCGCGCCGACCTGGAGCACGACCGCGGTCACCCGGTTCTCGGTGGCCACCTGGACCAGCCGCCGCGCCTGGGAGCCCTCGGTGTGGTGGGTGGTGTCGGCGAGGGAGACGTTCGCGGCGTTCGCGCCGGAGCAGGCCAGGTTGACCGCCTTGTCGGCGAGCCGGGTCTGGTGGATCAGCGCGTGCGGGGAGCGGTGGCACCAGTTGCCGCCCTCCCCGTTGGTGCCCGCCTCGTAGTCGCCCGCGCCCTCCCCGGAGATGGCGCTGTCGCCCAGGGACACCACGGCGGTGGGCCGGTCGTCGGCTCGGGCCGGGGTGGTCAGGGCCGGTACGGCGAGTGCCGCGGCCAGCACGGCGGCGGCCGCGGTGCCGAGGGTTCGGGCGGGCAGCATTCGGGGGGCCTCCGGGATCCAGTGACAGCCATGATCGACAGGGTGACAATCACTCAACCAGGAGTAACCAGGTGAATCCATTACCCGAACGGGTCTGACCCGGTGTTCACCCCCGGCCGGGTGGCCGGGGGTGAACACTCCGCAGTGGACGGTGGGCGGTCAGGCGAGGACGACGTTCGCGCCGTCGACCTTGACCGCGATCTCCTTGAGGCCGCTGTTCGCCGGGCCCTTGGTGACCGCGCCGTCGGTGCTGGCGAAGGTGCTGCCGTGCCGCGGGCAGGTGATGACACCGGACTGCGGCGCGGTGACCGTGGCGCCCTGGTGCGGGCAGCTCGGGTCGAAGCCCTTGACCGCGGAGCCGGTGCGGACCAGCAGGACCTTCCCGTTCGGGCCGTCGGCCAGCACGCCGCCGCCGTCGGGGATGTCGGCCAGCGCCGCCAGCGCCGACCCGCCCGCGGGGGCGGACCCGCCGGTCGGGCTCGCGCCGCCCGCGCTGGAACCGGGGGTGTTCGGGTTGTCGACGGTGGAGCCGGAGTCGGTCTCGGTGCCGCAGGCGGCGATGAGCGCACCGGGCGCCACCAGGGCGACCATCAGGCCACAGAGGACCTGGCGGCGGGAGCGCGGCTCGGCGGTCGGGGCGGGGGTCTGTGATGTCGTCGTGGTGGTTTCGACAGTCACGCGGGTGCCTCCTCGGTGCACGGGAACGTCCGGGTCTACCCCCGTCGGTACGCGGGCCCGCTCCGGGCGGTTCACCCGATCCGGGCTTTCACAGGTTCGCCTCAGGTGGGGGCGAACTCCGGGCGCGGGTCGGGGGCTTCCCGGATGCCGCCGGTGCGCGGGTCCGGCGAGGGTGGGGACATGCGCAAAGCACTGCTCGCCCTGGCCGTGTTCCTCGGGGGCTACCTGGTGTTCCGGGCGGTCGCCGAGCCGTTCGTCATCGACGTGTTCGACCCGGCGTCCTACGCCGACGACTGGGGCGGGCCGAGCCTGGCGGGCGTGCTGCTGGTGCACTGCGGCCCCGGGGTGGTCTCGGCGGTGCTGCTGTGGCGCGGCGCGACCCGGGGTCGGCGGCGGTCACAGCCCGAGGTGCACGCGCAGGGCGGTGTCGAGGTCGGCGAGGAGCGCGGCGGGGAGGCTGCCCACCCGGCGGCGGACGCGGGCGGTGGCCAGTGAGCGGACCTGCTCGGCCTGGGCCTTCGAGTCGACCGACAGCCCGCACGGGGCGGCGGGGAGCAGCACCTGGAAGGGGAACACCCGAGTGGTGTTGGAGGTGATCGGCACGACGGTGAGCACGCCCCGGCCGGTGCGGCCCGCGACCTGGTTGGCGGCGTCGTTGGAGACGATCACGGCGGGGCGGACCTTGTCGGCCTCCGAGCCGCGGACGGGCTCCAGGTCGACCAGGTGGATGTCGCCGCGGCGGAAGTGCCTGGCGCGGGTCTCGGCCGCGCGGGCGTCGGGTGCGGGCATCAGCGGTGGGCACCGCGACGGGGCTCGGGGACGGGCATCAGCGGTCTCGGGTCGGGCTCAGCCGCGGGCCTCGGCCAGGCCGTCCGGCGTGGCGGGTTCCCACACGGCGGCTTCGTCGGCGTCCCACTCGTCGAAGGCGGCGGCGTAGCAGTCCTGCAAGCTGGTCTGCCGCAGCAGCGCGATGGCGGTGTGGATCACCGAGGAACGCGTGGCCGAGTCGGCGCGCGCGGAGTACTCGTCGAGGAAGCGCACGTCCTCCTCGGGCAGGCTCACACTCAGTTTCACACCCCCGATGCTACCCCGGGTGGCACCGGGAGGGCACCACCCGGGGCGCTCAGCCCGCCTCGGTGACCGTGGCGGCCCGGTGCAGCTTGCGCAGCTCGCGGATGGTGGCCACCGCGCGGTCGCCGTCGATGGCCTGCACGGCCATCACCGGCACGTACTCGTCGTCGGGCAGCTCCAGCCGGGCCCAGGAGGCGCCGTCGGGGAAGCTGATCGAGCGGATGTAGTCCCACGGGTAGCGGGTGCTCCCCAGCAGGTTGCGGACGGTGACGCCCTCGGCGTCCGCGGCGACCCTGGGCCGGGTCAACCACAGCGCGCCGCAGGCCAGCAGCACGCCGATGCCGACCATGGCCACCTGGTCGGACACCTGGAAGTACACCCCGGTCGGGGTGTCGCGCAGCAGCACCGCCACCACCGTGAACACCGCGACGAACACCACGGCGAACGCGGCGGCGACGAAGCGGACCTTGCGCGGCCGGGAGGTGACGGTCACCGGAAGCCCCGCTCGGTCCACGGCTGCCGCAGTCCCCGCAGCACCAGTGCCGCCTCCAACGCCGCCACGCACGCCTCGTACCCCTTGTCCTCGGCCGCCCCGGGCACCCCGGAGCGGTCCACCGCCTGCTGGTCGTCGTTCACCGTGAGCACGCCGTTGCCGACCGGGGTGCACTCGTCGAGCGAGATGCGGGTCAGGCCCGCGGTGACCGCGTCGCACACGTACTCGAAGTGCGGGGTGCCGCCGCGCACGACCACGCCGAGGGCCACCACCGCGTCGTGGTGCTTGGCCAGCTCCTGGCACACCACCGGCAGCTCGACCGCGCCCGCGACCCGCACCACGGTCGGCTCCTCCACCCCGGCGTCCTCGGCCGCGGCCAGCGCCCTGGTCAGCAACTGGCCGGTGACCTCCGCGTGCCACTTGGTCGCCGCGATGGCCAACCGGATGCCCGTCGCGTCCGGTGCCACCGCCTCGGGCCTGCCCGCGCCGCTCATGCCCGGTCCTCCCCGCCGCGCAGGCCGACCGCCCCGGCGGCGATGCCGTCCTCGTACTGCTCCAGCTCGGTGATCTCGTGGCCCATCCGGTCGCGCTTGGTGCGCAGGTAGCGCAGGTTCTCCGGGTTCGGCCACACCGACAGCGGCACCCGGTCGACCACGGTCAGCCCGTAGCCCTCCAGGCCGACCCGCTTGGCCGGGTTGTTGGTGAGCAGCCGCATCGACTTCACCCCGAGGTCGGCCAGGATCTGCGCGCCGGTGCCGTAGTCGCGGGCGTCCGCGGGCACGCCGAGCGCGAGGTTTGCGTCCACCGTGTCCTGGCCCTCGTCCTGCAACTGGTAGGCCTGCAGCTTGTGCATGAGGCCGATGCCGCGGCCCTCGTGCCCGCGCATGTAGAGCACCACGCCGCGGCCCTCGGCGGCGACGGCCTCCTGGGCGGCGTCGAGCTGCGGGCCGCAGTCGCAGCGCAGCGAGCCGAACACGTCGCCGGTCAGGCACTCGGAGTGCACCCGGACCAGCACGTCCTCGCCGTCGCCGAGGTCGCCGTAGACCAGCGCGACGTGCTCGATGCCGTCGAGCAGGCTGTCGAAGCCGACCGCGCGGAAGGTGCCGTGCGCGGTGGGGATGCGCGCCTCGGCGACCCGGACGACCTGCTTCTCGGTGCGCCTGCGGTAGGCGATCAGGTCGGCGATGGTGATGATCGCCAGGTCGTGCTCGGCGGCGAAGACCTCCAGCTCGTCGCGGCGGGCCATGTCGCCCTCGCTCTTCTGGGAGACGACCTCGCAGAGCACGCCCGCGGGCCGCAGCCCGGCCATCCTGGCCAGGTCGACCGAGGCCTCGGTGTGCCCGGGGCGGCGCAGCACGCCGCCTTCCTTGGCCCGCAGCGGCACCACGTGCCCGGGGCGGTTGAAGTCGGCGGCGGTGGCCTCGGCGGAGGCCAGCAGCCGGATGGTGTGCGCCCGGTCGTGCGCGGAGATGCCGGTGCTGATGCCCTCCTTGGCGTCCACGGTCACGGTGTAGGCGGTGCCGCGGGCGTCCTGGTTGGTGTGGAACATCGGCGGCAGGTCCAGCCGCACGCAGTCGGCGTCGGGCAGCGCGACGCAGACGTAGCCGGAGGAGTAGCGGACCATGAAGGCCAGCAGCTCCGGGGTGGTCTTCTCGGCGGCGAAGATGAGGTCGCCCTCGTTCTCGCGGTCCTCGTCGTCGACGACCACGACGGCCTTGCCCGCCGCGATGTCGGCGAGGGCGCGGTCGATGTCTGGGAAGTCACTCACCCTGGTCCTCCTGTCCGGCGGGATCTCCCCCAGTCTGCCCCGCACCGCTGACGGGCAGGTGTGGGGTGGTCAGACGTTCCACGTACTTGGCGATCACGTCGACCTCGAGGTTGACCTTGTCGCCCGGCGCGCGCTGCCCCAGGGTGGTCGCCCGGAGCGTCTCGGGGATGAGGCTGACGGAGAACCGGTCGTCCCCGACCTCCACGACGGTCAGCGACACGCCGTCGACGGTGATCGACCCCTTCTCCACCACGTACCTGGCCAGGTGCGGCGGCAGGCCGATGGTGACCAGGTCCCAGTGCTCGGACGGCTCGCGGCCGAGCAGCACCCCGGTGCCGTCGACGTGGCCCTGCACGATGTGCCCGCCGAAGCGCTGCCCCACGGCGGCGGCGCGCTCCAGGTTGACCGAATCACCCTCGGCGACCCCGTCGAGGCTGCTGCGCTTGAGCGTCTCGTGCATCACGTCGGCGGTGAAGGTGCCCGCGTCCAACTCGACCACGGTCAGGCAGACGCCGTTGACCGCGATCGAGTCCCCCTGCTTGGCGTCGCTGGTGACCAGCGGTCCGGAGATGGTGACCCGTGCTGCGTCCGCGAGGTCGCGCACGGCCACCACCGCACCGCGCTCCTCGACGATCCCGGTGAACAACGCCACTCTCCTCCTCGGTCGGCCGGTCCGGGTCAGTCCCGGACCGGGACGGCGGACACCCGCACGTCCGGCCCACTCATGGTGACCCCTTCGACGCGCAACCGGTGGGCCCCGGTGATCGTCGACACGCCCGCGTCACCCAGCGCCACCGGTCCGGCACCGAGCAGGGTCGGCGCCAGGTAGGCCAGCACCCGGTCGACGAGCCCGGCCCCGGCGAACGCGCCCGCCAGGGTCGGCCCACCCTCCAGCAGCACGTCGACCACGCCGCGCGCGCCGAGCGCGGCGAGCACCTCCGCCGGGTCGTGCGTGCGGACGTGCAGCGTCTCGGCGGCGTCGTCGAGCACCCGTGCGCCGTCCGGCAGGTCACCGAGTCCCACGACAACCCGCAACGGTTGCCGGGCCGCAGGTGTTCCACCCGCGTCCCGAGCGGTCAGCGCCGGGTCGTCGGCGAGCACCGTGCCCCGCCCGGCGACGATGGCGTCGACCTTGCGGCGCACCTCGTGCACCTCGGCCCGCGAGTCGGCCGAGCTGATCCACCGACTGGTCCCGTCGGCGGCGGCCACCCGCCCGTCGAGGGTGGCGGCGTACTTCCAGGTCACGTGCGGCCGCCCGGTGTCCACCGAGTGCAGCCACGCCCGCAACGGCCCGGCCGCCACCTCGTCGGCGAGCACCCCACCCTCCACCCGCACCCCGGCGTCGGCGAGCACCCGCCCACCCCCGGCGGCCTGCGGGTTCGGGTCGGACACGGCGTAGACCACCCGCGCCACCCCGGCGGCGAGCAGCGCGTCGGTGCAGGGAGGGGTCCGCCCGTGGTGCGAACAGGGTTCGAGGGTGACGACGGCGGTACCGCCCCTGGCCCGCTCCCCCGCCACGGCGAGCGCCCCCACCTCGGCGTGCGCCCCACCCGGGGGCCGAGTCCCCCCGGTCCCGACCACGACACCGTCCCGATCGAGCACGACGCACCCGACGGGCGGGTTGGGACTGGTCGTCCCCCGCACCGCCTCCGCGCACCCCACGGCGGTCCACATCGCCGCGACCAGGCTCTCCTCCACGGCGGACAGTCTGGCAGGGCACACCGCCCCTGGTACACGCGACCGGCCGGGACCACCCGGGTTCGAACCGATCAGACCCACCCGCCCCCGGCCGCCTGCGCGGAGACAACCACCAGCCAACCGGCCAGCCACCAGCAACCTCACCGCGCGCAGCCGCCGACCACCCGACAAGCCGCCGGCCCGGCTACGGAAATGCCCGGGTGGGCGGATCTGCTTGGGTGGGGGAAGCGATCATGTGCAAGCCTGCCCGGGCTGTGGGGCATCCCTTCAGCCCCACTCGGTCACACTGGGCACATGATCGCTGTAGGGGCCCCGCCCGAGCAGATCCACCCACCCGGGCACGCCCCGAAAATCCCGGCGCTTTAAAACAAGACCACCTGATTAGGCCCGACCGAACCGGTGATGCGCGGAAGCAGCCTGCTCCCGCAACGCCCGCACAGCCCGCCCCGGATCATCAGCCCCGTAAACAGCCGACCCGGCCACAAAGCAGTCCACCCCAGCCTCAGCAGCCTGCTCGATGGTGTCCGCGTTGATCCCCCCGTCGATCTCCACCAGCAAGTCCAGGTGCCCGGTGTCGACCAAGTCACGCACCGTCCGGGCCTTCGACAGCACGTCGGCGATGAAGCTCTGCCCGCCGAACCCCGGCTCCACCGACATGACCAGCAGGGTGTCGAACTCCTTCAACACCTCCACGTACGGCTCCAGCGGCGTCCCCGGCTTGATCGACAGCCCCGCCTTCGCCCCCGCCGCCCGGATGTCCCGAGCGATCTTCACCGGGTCCCCGGCCGCCTCCACGTGCACGGTGACGTTGTGCGCCCCCGCCTCGGCGTACCCGACCGCCCACCGGTCCGGGTCCTCGATCATCAGGTGGCAGTCCATCGGGATGTCGGTCACCTTGAGCAGCGACTCCACAATGGGCAGACCGAGCGTCAGGTTCGGCACGAAGTGGGCGTCCATGACGTCCACGTGCACCCAGTCGGCACCCTGGATGGCGGCGAGTCCGTCGGCCAGCCGGGCGAAGTCGGCGGACAGGATGCTGGGCGCGATCATCGGAGCACGGGTCACGGGCACCAGGGTAGTGGCTCGCTCGACTACTCCGTCCGGGTGTCTCCGCCCACGCACCCGGCGGCGGTGAAACCCAGGCGCCTCCTCCGGCGATGGATCATCCGATCAGCACGGCGAACGGGGGACCAGGTGGGCGTCGAGGCCTTCGGCATCGAGAAGGAATTCCTGAAGGACCTGCTCAAGCAGGTGGACCGGGGGGAGACCCAACTCCCCGACTTCCAGCGGGGGTGGGTGTGGCCGGACCGCAACATCGCCGCGCTCATCGCGTCGATCTCGCTCGGCTACCCGGCTGGCACGGTCATGATGCTGCAGCACGGCGGCGAGGTGCGGTTCAAGACCCGCGCGGTCGAGGGCGCGCCGGTCGACGGGGGCGTTGTGCCCGATCGGTTGATCCTCGACGGGCAGCAGCGGCTGACCTCGCTGTACCAGTCGGCCTTTCGCGACGCGCCGGTCGAGACCCGCGACGTGCGGGGCAAGGCGCTCAAGGGCTGGTTCTACATCGACATGGAGCAGGCGGTCCTGGGCACAGGTGATCTGGAGGACGCGATCCACCTGATTCCTGAGGACCGGGTTCGCTCGGACTTCCGCGGCACCCCGGTGCTGGACCTGTCCACGCCGGAGAAGGAATACGCGGCGCGGATGTTCCCGTGCACGGCGCTGCTGGACTCAATGGCCTGGATGTTGGCCTTCGTCCAGCACTCGCCCAACCTGCAGGCGGAGAACATCCAGCTGTGGCAGCGGTTCCACGAAGCCGTCGTGCAGCGCTTCGACAAGTACCAGCTACCGGTGATCGAACTGGGCAGGTCGACCCCCAGGCAGGCGGTGTGCCAGGTCTTCGAGAAGGTGAACACCGGCGGCGTCACCTTGACGGTCTTCGAACTGCTCACGGCGACGTTCGCCGCGGATGACTTCGACCTGCGCGAGAATTGGGACGGGCAGCGGGCTTCGTGGGCCGACGGCAAGTACCGGATCCTGCGCGAGGTCGCCAACACCGATTTCCTGCAGGCGGTCACCCTGCTTGCCACCCATGAGCGCCACGTCGCGGCGGTGCAGTCCGGGCGGGATGTGGCCCAGGCCCCGCGTGTCGGGTGCAGGCGGTCGGACATGCTGAACCTGACCGTCGCCGAGTACCGCAAGTGGGCCCCGCAGGTCGCGGACGGCCTGCGGGCCACCGCCAGGTTCCTCCACTCCCAGCGCATCTACGACACCAAGTTCCTGCCCTACGGCAGCCAGTTGATACCGCTGGCGGCGGTGTTCGCGCTGCTGGACAAGCAGGCGGAGACCGCAGGCGCCCGGGACAAGATCTCCCGCTGGTACTGGTCCGGTGTGCTCGACGAAGCCTACAGCGGCACGACGGAGACCCGCTTCGCCCGCGACGTGCCGGAACTGGTCGCCTGGATCACGGGGAACGGCTCGGAACCGCGCACGGTGCGCGAGGCGCAGTTCTTCTCGTCCCGCCTGTGGACGCTCAGGACCCGCGGCTCAGCCGCGTACAAGGGTCTCTACGCCCTGCTCTTGCAGGCGGGCCCCGTCGACTGGGGCACCGGTTCCGCGATGGCGGACGAGAACTACTTCGACAACGCGGTCGACATCCACCACATCTTTCCGCGGGCGTGGTGCGAGAAGGAGGAACTCCCCCCGGAGGACTACAACTCGATCGTGAACAAGACCCCGCTGACCGCGCGCACCAACCGCCTGATCGGTGGCCGCGCCCCGTCCGCCTACCTGCGGAGCCTGGCCAAGTCGGCCAGGACCACCGAGGAGGGCCTCGAGGAGAGCGTGTCGTCCCACGTCATCAACCCCCGGACGCTCCGGGAAGATGATTTCTACGGCATGCTGCGGGCGCGGGAAGAGGGGATCCTCGACCTCGTCGACAAGGCCATGGGCAAACCGGCGCAACGTGACACCGAGTGGTGAGGCCGTGTCAGTCGCCGGGCTCACCGAAGCGGGCGATGCGGCGCCAGGGACGTTGAGGAACCGGGGTCGTGGTCGCTCTCTGCCGGAACGGGCGACCCGGGGGCGGACACCGCGATGGGTCCGCCCCCTGGGTCAGGCCGGGAGGATGCCGTCGAGGCGGCCGGTCGGGGGGCGGGTGCGGGCCAACTCCAGGGCTGTGTCGACCAGTTCGGTGCGGTCGAGGGTGGCGACCTCCGCCAGGGGGACCCAGGCCGCCATGTCGGTGGAGCCGCCCTCCTCGAAGCGGAGTTCGCCGCCCGCGATGGTGGCGGCGTAGATGACGCGGAGGCCGTGCCAGTCGGTGTCGGCGAGGGCGCCGGGGAGGTTGCGGCGGATGGAGTCGACGCCCAGCAGGGAGTCGACGGTGACCTGGTAGCCGGTTTCCTCGTACACCTCGCGGACGGCGGCGTCGAGGGGGTCCTCGCCGTGGTCGAGGCCGCCGCCGGGGAGAGTCCAGCGCTTGCCGCTGGGGCCGACCCAGCGGGCCAGGAGCACCTCTTCGTTCTCCAGGCAGACGGCGTACGCGGCGACGCGCAGCGACCGGCGGCTCATGCGCCGATCCGGCGGCGGACCTTGCGCCGGATCTCGTCGGGCATGCCGTCGATGTCCAGGCGCGGCAGCAGTTCCGGTTCCAGGGTGGTCGCGCGGAAGGTGAGGGCGATGGTGATGCCGTGGCCGGGGCGCTGCTCGACGACGATCGGGTCGCCCGCGCGGACCGCGCCCGGCCGCAGGACCCGCAGGTAGGCGCCGGGCAGGGCGCGCTGGGTGAACGTCTTCATCCACCCCCGCTCGTCGAGCCACACCGCGAAGGTGCGGCACGGGATGCGCGGGGTGGTGACCTGGAGCACCAGGTCGTCGCCGACCCGCCAGACTTCGCCGACCTCGGCGGCGTTGACGTCGATGCCGGTGGTGGTCAGGTTCTCGCCGAACTGCCCGTCGGTCAGCGGCCTGCCCAGTTCCTCCGCCCAGCGGTCCAGGTCCTCCCTGGCGTAGGCGTAGACGGCCTGGTCGGGTCCGCCGTGGTTGGCGACGTCGCAGATCTCGTCGCCCGCGAGGCCGCTGGCGCCGGGTCCGGGGGCGGTGACGGCCACCGGGCCGGTCACCGGCCGCTTGTCGATGCCGCTGCGCCCCGCCTTCGCCTCGATGGGGAAGGACTTGCCGACGTTCACCGTCCGCACCCGTGCCTGGTCCATGGGACCGAACCTACCGGGCCGCGGGATGATCGCGACATGGGTTTCGCGGTGCGCGCCGACGACGGGTGCGGGTTGTGGGCGGTGGCGACCGGGGTGGGCGACCCGGTGGTCTGCTGCCACGGCGGTCCGGGCCTGTGGGACATGTTCGACGCGGTGGCGCTGCCAGGTCGGGTGGTGCGCTGGGACCAGCGCGGCGGCGGGCGCTCGCAGCGGCGCGGGCCGTTCACCACCGCCCGGTTCGTCGCCGACCTCGACGACGTGCGGGCGCACTTCGGGTTCGCCGCGACCGCGCTGCTCGGCCACTCGTGGGGCGCCGACCTGGCCCTGCGCCACGCACTGGCCCACCCGCACCGGGTGACCGGACTGGTCTACCTGGCCGGGGTGGGCCTGTCCCCCGGCTGGCACGCCGAGTTCACCGCCAACTTCCGCGCCCGGCTCGGCGACGACCTCGCCGCGTGGACCCGGCTGCGGGAGCGGGAGCGCACCGAGGACGAGGAGCGCGAGCTGGCCGTCCTGCAGTGGACCGCCGACTTCGCCGACCGGGACCGCGCCCGCGCGCACGCCGAGACCATGGCCACCCCGTGGTTCCCGATCAATTACGAGGTCAACGCCGCGGTCGGCCGCGACGGTGACCAGGCCGACCTGCTCGCCGCGTGCGCGGACCTCGCCGTCCCCGTGCTGGTCGTCGACGGCAGGCACGACATCCGCCCGCGCTGGGCGGTGGACTCCCTGGTCGAGGCGCTGCCGAACGCCACCCGGGTCACCCTCGACACCGGGCACGTCCCCTGGCTGGGGCGGCCGGAGGAGTTCACCGAGGTCGTCGGCGGGTTCCTGGAAGACCTCGGGTCCGGCGCGGACGCCGGACCCGAGGGGTGAAGCGGCACCGATCAGGGGCGGGCGCCCGCGATCAGCTCCTGCAGGTCGCCGCGGGTGATGTCGGCACCGGCGGTGCGCTGGCGCGCGGTCGCCTGTGGGTCCGGCCGCGGCACCGGGTCGCACTTGCTGTCGGAGACGCGGCCCGGCTTGCGCGCGGGCAGCTCGCCGGTGGCCAGGTAGGCGGCCACCAGGTTGTCCACACAGGACACGCCGTTGAGCGAACCGGCGTGCGTGGTGCCGCCGACGCCCTCGACCAGCGACGATTTCGGGAACCGCGCGCGGGTTTCCAGGCTGCCCTCGAACGGGGTCGCCGCGTCGAGGGTCTCGCTGATCAGCAGGATGCCCGGCGCCTTCCGGCCGTCGACCTTGACCGGCTTGCCCGCCTTCGCGGGCCAGGTCAGGCACGGTGCGTTGAACCAGGCGTTGCCCCAGGTCTCGAACGGGGCGCGCAGGAAGGTCCTCCAGTTGTCGGCCCGCCACCGGTTCCAGCTCGTCGGCCACTGCACGTCGGTGCACTGGACGGCGAGGTACATGGCGAAACCGTTGTCGCTGCCCGGGCCCTGGCCGTTGGCCGAGTCGTAGAGGGCCTTGAGCCCGCTGAAGTCGCCGTTGTTCACCCACGCGGAGAACGCTTCGGCGATGCCCTCCCAGCCGAAGACGTAGTAGCCCGCGGGCAGGAAGATGTCCACCCACTCGTCGGGGCCGATGACGCCGCCCGCGGGTTCCTTGAGCAGCTTGGCCTGCTGGACGTAGAACAGCTTCTGCACGTCCTTGCCGCTGGTGCCCAGGTGGTAGACCGCGTCGTGCTCGGCGATCCAGTCGAAGTAGATCGACATGTTCTTGTCGAACGCCACGTCCTGCACGAGGTTCGCCTCGTACCAGACCTTGCGCGCGTCGACGTTGCCGTCGAGCACCATCCGGCGCACCCGCTCCGGGTACAGGGTCGCGTAGACCTGGCCCAGGTAGGTGCCGTAGGAGAACCCGTAGTAGTTGATCTGCTGCTGGCCGAGGGCCTTGCGCAGCACGTCGACGTCGTTGACCGTGTCGGTGGTCTTGACGTGGTCGAGCAGGTCACCGCCCGCCGCGCCGCAGGCGGCGGAGTAGCCCTTGGACCGGTCGAGCCAGGTCTTCTCCAACTCCGGGGTCACCGGGACGTAGAACGGCCGGTTGTAGGAGAAGTAGTTCCCGTCGCAGGACAGGGACGGCCGGCTGGAGCCGACGCCGCGCGGGTCGAAGCCGATCCAGTCGTAGGCCAAGCCCGCGCCGTCCGGCACGAACTCACCGAGCACCGACAGCGTCAGGCCGGACCCGCCGGGACCACCCGGGTTGGTGATCATGACGCCCTGGTACTGCTCCCGCGCCACCTTCGCCTTGATCCGGGACACCGCGATCTTGATCTTCGTGCCGGTGGGCCTCGCGTAGTCCAGCGGCACCTCCAGGAACCCGCACTCCGCGCCGCGGCGGGCCAGCGCCGCGCTCGCGCAGGTGCCCCACGCGATCGGCGCCGGGTCGTAGGCCACCTGGGCGGGCACGGCCTCGGCGGGCGTGGCCGAGACGGTGGGCGCCAGGGCAACACCCCCGACCACGACACCGACCGCGGCGGCGATCGCCACGATTTTCCTCAACTGCTGCCCCTTTCTCGCGCTGTCCGGTCCACTCTCCGCGACGGACCGCTCGATGCTGCCCCTCGACACGGCTGTTGGGAATAGCCGTTCGGAGGAATTCCGCGTCCCGGTGGGGGTTTGGGGGCGGGTGTCCGAAAAAGACGGTGGGGGGCGCCCGCGGGCACCCCCCACCGTCGTGGGCTGTTCAGCGCAGTCAGCCGCGCAGCGCGGCCCCGTGGCGTTCCGCGGCCGCGGCCACGGCGGCGTCGCGGGCCGCGGTGGCCTCCTCGACCGTCAGCGTCCGGTCGGCCGCGCGGAAGCGCAGCGAGTACGCCAGCGACCGCTTGCCCTCGCCGACCTGCTCACCGGTGAAGACGTCGAACAGGCTCAGCTCCTCCAGCAGGTCTCCCCCGCCGGAGCGCAGCGTGCGGGTCAGCTCGCCGACCGGGACCGAGTCCTCGACGACCAGCGCCACGTCCAGCAGGACCGGCGGGTACGGCGAGACCTTCGGCACCGGCCTGCGCTCCACCAGCGGCAGCAGGTCGAGGTCGAGTTCCATGGCGCAGGTGCGCTTGGGCAGCCCGAACGCCTCCACGACCTTCGGGTGCAGCTCGCCCGCGTGCCCCACCGGGAAGTCGCCCACCCGGAGCTGGGCGCAGCGGCCCGGGTGCCACGGCGCGGTGTCGCCCTGGGTGACGGTCAGCTCCACCCCGGCGGCCTCGGCGACCAGCCGGGCGGCCTGCACCGCGTCGGCCCAGTCTGCCTGTTCGGCCTTGCCCCACCAGCCCGCGCGGACCCGCGGCCCGGCCAGCACCACCGCGACGTGCGTGGGCTGCGCGGGCAGCGCGGCGTCGAGGGCGGCGACCTCCGGTCCGGAGGGGCGCCCGGCGACGCCGACCGACGGCATCGGGGACTGCTGGGCGCGCGGGAGCACGACCTGCCCGACGTGGAACAGCGACACCTCGCGGGCGCCCCGGGACACGTTGCGCACCACCGTGTCCAGCAGACCGGGCAGCAGCGTGGTGGCCAGCTCGTCGCGGTCGGACTCCAGCGGGTTGAGCACCTTCACCGTGCGCCTGCGCGGGTCGTCGGCGTCGAGGCCGAGGGCGTCCCAGGCCGTCGGGGAGACGAACGGGAACGGCAGCACCTCGACGAACCCGTGCTCGGCCAGCGTCCGCGACACCTGGCGGCGGCGGCGCTGCGCGGCGGTCAGGCCGCGGCCGGACGGCGCCTTGGGCAGCACCGCCGGGATGGTGTCGTAGCCCTGCAACCGCAGCACCTCCTCCACCAGGTCCGCGGGCTGGTTGAGGTCCGCGCGCCAGCTCGGCGGGTACGCGGTGACGGTGGGCGTGCCGTCGTCGGCGGCGCCCACCTCGACCCGGCAGCCGATCTGCTGCAGGCGGCCTGCGGTCACGCCGCGGTCGTAGCGCACCCCGGCGACCCGGTCGGGCAGGTCCATGGCCATCACGACCGGCGCGGGCAGCGCCGGGTGGCCGACGTCGGTGCGGCCGGGGTGGATCGTGCCGTCGCCGTAGTCGCGCAGCAGCCGGGCCGCGCGCTCCAGGGCGGCGGGCGCCAGCGCCGGGTCGACGACCCGCTCGAAGCGCTTGGACGCCTCCGACGGCAGCTTGTGCCTGCGGACCGCGCGGGCGATCGAGGCCGGGTCCCACACGGCGGCTTCGAGCAGGATGTCGGTGCTCTCCGGCGTCACCTCGGTGCTCGCCCCGCCCATGACGCCCGCCAGCGAGACCGGCCCGGAGTCGTCGGCGATGACGATGTCGTCCGGGTCCAGCGCGCGGGTGGCGCCGTCGAGGGTGGTCAGCTTCTCCCCCGCGGTGGCCCGGCGGACGGTGAGCCCGCCGCTGAGCTTGGCGGTGTCGAAGGCGTGCATCGGCTGGCCGAGTTCGAGCATCACGTAGTTGGTGACGTCGACGGCCAGGGAGATGGAGCGGATGCCCGCGAGCATCAGCCGCCTGCGGATCCAGAACGGCGTCGGCGCGGTCGGGTCGACCCCGGTCACCCGGCGCAGCACGAACCGCGGGCACGCCTGCTCGTCGGTGACGGTGACCGGCGTGGACGGGCCCTCGGCGGCGGGCACGTCGATCGCCGCCGGGTCGAGCAGCCGCTGGTCCAGCGCGCAGGCCAGCTCCCTGGCCAGGCCGCGCACCGAGAAGCAGTAGCCGCGGTCGGGGGTCAGCGCCAGCTCGATGACGGTGTCGGTCAGCTCCAGCAGCTCGATCGCGTCGTCACCGGGCTCGACGTCGGAGTTCTCCCCGCTGGGCAGCACCATGATGCCGCTGTGGTCGTCGCCGAGGCCCAGCTCCGAGGCCGAGCAGATCATGCCGTTGCTGACCCGGCCGTAGGTCTTGCGGGAGGCGATGGCGAAGTCACCGGGCAGCACCGCCCCGGGCAGCGCCACCACGACCAGGTCGCCCTCGACGAAGTTGCGGGCGCCGCAGACGACCTCGGTGGTCTCCGGTGCGCCGTCGTCGGTCTCGCCGACCTCGACCACGCAGAACCGGATGGGCTTCTTGAACTCGGTCAGCTCCTCGATGGAGACCACGCGGCCGACCACGACCGGACCGGTGACCGGGCCGAGCGGGCTGACCTCCTCGACCTCCAGGCCGACCCGGGTGAACGCCGCGGCGATCTGCTCGGCGTCGAGGTCCCGGTGCTCACCGGAGAGTTCGAGCTGCTGGGTGAGCCAGCTTACGGGGATCCTCACTGGGCCTCCGTGCCGAAGGGAAGGGTGAACCGGACATCGCCCTCGACCATGTCGCGCATGTCGGGGATGCCGTTGCGGAACTGGAGCGTGCGCTCGAGGCCCATGCCGAAGGCGAACCCGGTGTAGACGTCCGGGTCGACGCCGCAGGCGCGCAGGACGTTGGGGTTGACCATGCCGCAGCCGCCCCACTCGACCCAGCCCGCGCCGCCCTTCTTCTCGGCGAACCACACGTCGGGTTCGGCGGAGGGCTCGGTGAACGGGAAGAACGACGGCCGCAGCCGCACCTTCGCCTCGTCGCCGAACATGGCCTTGGCGAACGCGTCCAGGGTGCCCTTGAGGTGGGCCATGGTCAGGCCCTTGTCGATGGCCAGCCCCTCCACCTGGTGGAACACCGGGGTGTGGGTGGCGTCGAGCTCGTCGGTGCGGAACGTGCGACCGGGGCAGACGACGTAGACCGGCAGGTCGCGCTCCAGCAGCGCGCGGACCTGCACCGGGGAGGTGTGCGTGCGCAGCACCAGCCCGGAGTCCTCCGGCGCGACGTAGAAGGTGTCCTGCATGGTGCGCGCCGGGTGGTCCTTGCCGAAGTTGAGGGCGTCGAAGTTGAACCACTCCGCCTCCAGCTCGGGCCCCTCGGCGATCTCGTAGCCCATGCCGACGAACACGTCGGCGATCCGCTCCGACAGCGTGGTCAGCGGGTGCCGGGCGCCGCGCGGGGCGCGGTCCCACGGGAGGGTGACGTCGACGCCCTCCTCCCGCAGGACCCGCTCGTCCCGCTCGGCCTGCAACCGGGCCAGCCGCTCGTCGAACGCGGCCTTGATCTCGGTCTGCGCCTCGTTGACCCGCTTGCCCGCCTCGGAGCGCGCCTTGGGCGGCAGCGCGCCGATCTCCCGGCGGGCCAGCAGCAGGGGCGACTTGTCGCCGAGGTGGGCGGGCTTGGCCGCGGCGAGCGCGTCCAGGTCGGTCGCGGCGGCGAACGCCTCGCGGGCGGTGCCGACGGCGGCCTGGAGCGTCTCCGGCGCGAGCGCCGCGACCTCCTTCGGGTCGTACGGGTCGTTGGCTCCGGACATGGTTGGTGGACAGCTCCCCGGGGGTCCTATGCGGCCTGACGCGCACCCGGTCGGCCGGGTGAACAACTCGATCCTAGGTGATCGGCCTCCGGCACCTGAACCGAGTTCCACCTGCGGCGTTTCCCCTGGCGGGCTCAGCCGAAGGGGATCTCGAAGTGGACGGTCTGGAACCGGGTGGGGTCGCCGTCGCGGCCGTCGTGGATCTCCTTGGCCACCGACCGCCAGAACGCCTCGGCGCCCTCGACCCTGGTGTCGGTGTGCAGGCAGAGCACGTCGTAGCCGGGGGTGTCGGCGACGAACCGGGTGGCCAGGTCGACCAGGCCCCTGGCCAGCCCGTGCCTGCGGTGCTCGGGGCGCACGTAGACGCGGAAGAGCTGCGCGGTGCGCCCCGCCGGGTAGCGCTCGGCCAGCCAGGCCGGGTGCGGCGGGCTGGTCGGGGCGACCGCCCGCACGGCGGTGGTCGCCACCACCTCCTCGCGGCCGTCGTCGTGGGTCAGCGCGGCGACGAACAGCGCGTGCCGGGGGGTGCGCAGGTAGGCGCCGTCGAGGTCGATGACGTCGCCGTGCCAGGCGGGCGTGTACCCGTAGCCCAGGTCTCGGTAGAGCGT
This sequence comes from Actinokineospora sp. PR83, assembly GCF_021056305.1. NCBI lineage: Bacteria > Bacillati > Actinomycetota > Actinomycetes > Pseudonocardiales > Pseudonocardiaceae > Actinokineospora > Actinokineospora sp. PR83. The sequence continues at coordinate 89,312 of NZ_JAJCXD010000065.1, read as the reverse complement.
GTCGAGGATGACGGAGCGCGCGCCGTCGAGGTCGTCCGGGCGGGCTTGGCGCAGGTCGTAGCGCATGGGTTGATCCTTCTACCGGTTGTGCAGGCCGCCCTCCTGGACGGCCAGGGTGCGGTCGGCCAGTCGGGCGACCGCGGCCTCGTCGTGGGTCACCACGACCAGGGCCAGGTCCAGGTCGGCGAGGTGGTCGAGGACCACCCGCCGGGTGCGGGCGTCGAGGCCCGCGGTGATCTCGTCGCACACCAGGACGCGCGGCCGCGCCAGCAGCGCCCGCGCCAGCGCGGCCCGCCGCAGCTCGCCGCCGGAGAGCGCACCGGGTCGCCGGGCCGCGGTGGCCCGGTCGAGGCCGAGGGTGCGCAGCAGGGCGGCGGCCTCGTCCCGCGCGTCCGGTGTGGACAGCCCGCGCAGGCGCACGGCGGTGCGGGCGACCTGGTCGAGCACGGGCCTGCGGTCGTCGAAGGACAGGCGGGCGTCCTGGAAGACGTACTGCACGCCGCCGTCGACGGTGATGGTGCCCGCGCTGGGCCGGTGCAGCCCGGCGATGGCGCGGGCGAGGGTGGTCTTGCCCTGCCCGGAGCGCCCGGTGATGGCCACGCACTCGTCCGCGGCCAGGCGGAGGCTGACGCCGTCGAGCACGCGGTTGCGCCGGTAGCCGACGCTGAGGCCGTCGACGCTGAGCACGGTCGGCCCGGTGGGCGGCGGCTTGGGGGCGGGGGTCGGGGTGGGCTCGGGTGGGCGGGTCTCGGTGGGGACGCCCGCGTGCAGGGTGAGGACGTCGTCGGCGAGTTCGTCGACCAGGTCGAGGTCGTGCGACAGGAGCAGGACGCCGACACCGCGGTCGGCGAGGCCCTTGAGCTGCGCGGCCACCTCGCCCCGGCTCAGCGAGTCCTGCCCGGTGGTCGGCTCGTCGGCGATCACCACGGCCGGGTCGCCGATGAGGGTCTGGGCCAGCACCAACCGCTGCTGCTGCCCGCCGGAGAGCTGGTGCGGCAGCCTGCGGCGGAACCTCCACGCGGAGTCCAGACCGACCCGGGTGAGGACGTCGCGGACGACGGGACCGGGGTCGGTCCCCGGCTTGCGGGCGCGGACGACCTCCCGCAGCACACCGCCGATCCGGCGCACGGGGTTGAGCACGGTCGAGGGGTGCTGCGGCACGAACCCGACGAACCCGGCGGTGGCGACGTCGCCGTGGACGTCGCCCGGGGCCTCGCCGAGGAGGGCGAGCGCGGTGGTGGTCTTGCCGCTGCCGGACTCCCCGACCAGGGCGAGGACCTTCCCGGCTGGCAGCTCGAAGCTCACCCCGTCCACGACCGGGCGGCCGTCGACGACCACGCGGAGGTCGCGCACCCGGGCCGCGAGCCCGCTGCCCGCAAGATCATCCGTGCGCTGGAGCCCCCGAATCGATCCAACCGCGGGGGTCTGACGCGATTCGCCGCTCGAAGCCGGGTTGTCCACAGGCGGGGTGCCGGTGGGAGGCGCATCCGCGGGCGAGGTGGCGGGGGTCGGCGTGACCACGGGTGGGGCAGCGGCGGGGTCGTCGGCCACGGCGCGCGGAGTCCGCCGCCCCCCGGCACGCGGGGTGGCGGTGGAGTGGGCGTCGAAGAGGAGGTTGACGCCGACGGACAGGGACACGATCAGCAGGGCGGGGACGACGACCGCCCAGGGCACCAGGTAGCTCCCACCCTGGTTCCGGTCCACCATCACCGCCCAGTCCGAGGCGTCCGGGGCCACGCCGACGCCCAGGAACGCCGCCGAGGCCACCAGGTACACCGAGGAGGTGAACCGCACGCCGAGGTCGGCGACCACGGTGGGCAGCACGGACCGCCCCACGTACCCGCCGGAGGTCCGCCACCACCCCTCGCCCTGCATCCGCATGGCCTCCACCACCGGCCCGGACGCGGCGGGCAGCGCGGCCGCCCGCACCACCCTGGCCACCTCCGGCACCAGCACCACCACCACGACCCCCACCAGCGTCGCGGTCCCCGGCGAGCTGAGCCCGGCCACCAGCACCAGGACGAGCAGCGAGGGCACGGCCAGCACCAGGTCCAGCGGGCGCATCAGCACCTCGTCCACCCACCGCCTGCGCGAGGTCGCCGCCACCAGCGCCAGCGGGATCCCCAGCGCGTAGGCCAACCCGGTGGCCACCAGAGCCACCAGCACCACGGTCCGCCCACCCAGCAGCACCTGCTCGAACACATCCCGCCCGACGAAGTCGGTCCCCAGCACCCCCTCGGTGGAGAACGCCACCGACCGCGAAACCTCCCCGACGAACAGCGGCCCGAACACGGCCACCAGCAGCGGCACCCCCACCAGCACCAGGGGAACCACCCGCTTCACCCAGCCGCCCCCGCCCGCAGCACCCGCCACCTGAGCACCACCGGAACCAACAGCGCCCGCACCAGTGCCACCTGCGCCGGTGCTGCCACCGGCATCCACCGAGTCCACACCGGCCACAGTCCCACCAGCCGCGCTCCCAACCCCCTCGATGCGACCAAGGGCACTCCCGCGGTCAGCGCGCGCCGCGCGCACTCCGACGGCAGGCCCGGCAGCCACGTCGACCACACTCCCCTCACCGGCAGCGGCATCCGCCGAACGAGCACCCGACCGGTCCGGCCCACCGGGACCGGCACCCTCCACTCCGGACATCACACCCCCACCCCCGCCCGTGGCGCCAGTCGAAACGACAGCGCGTCAGCCATCAGGTTCACCGTCACCGTCGTGGTGGCGAACAGCAGTGCCAGTCCCTGCACCACCGGCAGGTCCCGCGCCGCCACCGCGTCCACCAGGATCGTGCCGACGCCGGGCAGGACGAACACCGCTTCCACCACGACCACCCCGCCCAGCAGCCAGTCGGTGGTGCGGGCCAGTTGGGTGGCGGCGGGGGCCAGGGCGTTGGGGAGGGCGTGCGCGAGCCGGACCCGCCGCCCGGACAGGCCGAGGCGGTGGGCGTGGCGCACGTATTCGGCCCCGTTGGCGGTGATCATCGAGGCGCGGACCAGGCGGCTGATGGAGCACACCGGGCGGGCCAGGAGCACGACCAGCGGCAGCAGGAGCACCACCGGGTCCAGCAGCGGGTCCACGCCCACCGCCGTGGGCGGCAGCCAGCCGAGGCCGATGCCGAAGACCGCCACCAGCAGGATCGCCAGGGCGAATTCCGGTACGGCGTGCAGGCCGATGAACACCGCCGTCAGCCCGCGGTCGAGCCTGCTGCCGGGGCGCCGGGCGGCGAGCACGCCCAGGCCGACCGCCAGCGGCACCAGCAGCACCAGCGTCGCCCCGGCGAGGGTGGCGGTGACGCCGAGGCCCGAGCCGATGATGTCGGTCACCGCCCGGCCCGACACGACCGAGGTGCCCAGGTCGCCGTGGGCCAGGGCGGCGAGCCAGTCCAGGAGGCGCTCGGGGATCGGGCGGTCGAGGCCGAGGGACACGCGGATGCGCTCGATCCGCCCCGGGTCCGGGTCGTCGCCGGCGAGGGCGACGGCGGCGTCGCCGGGGAGGGCCTCGACCAGGAGGAAGACCGCCACGGCGAGGGTGAGGACCTGCGCCAGGCCGAGGAGTGCGCGGCGACCCAGGTAGCTGCTCACCCCAGCCACACCGTGTCGAAGCGGGCCCAGTCCAGGGTGTTGGCCGGTGCCGTGCGGACCCCGCCGACCTTCGCGGCGGTGCCGACGATCCAGTCGGCCTGGCCCCAGATGAGGTAGCCGCCCTCGGCGTGCAGGACGCGCTGCATCTCGCCGTAGGCCGCGGCGCGGGCCGATTCGTCCGTTGTGGACACGGCCTTGTCGTAGAGGGCGTCGAACTCCGGGCGGGTCCACTTGGTGGTGTTGGTGGTCGACGAGGACAGCAGGCGGCCGGAGATGTGCGACTCGATGGGCATGGCGCCGGAGCGGAAGCTGGTCAGCGAGCCGTTCTTGAGCGAGTTCGCCCAGTAGGTGTCCTTGTCGCCCACCGCGACCTGCACGTCAAGGCCCGCGGCGCGGGCCTGCTCGGCGAACACCGTCGCGGCCTCGACGAAGCCGGTGGCGGCCGTGCTGGTGTCCAGCCGCACCGCCAGCCCCTGCGCGCCCGCGCGGTTGATCAGCCACCGGGCCCGGTCGAGGTCGCGGGTGCGCTGCGGGATGTCCTCGGCGTAGTACTTGAAGCCCTTGCCGAACAGGTCGTTGCCGACCTGTCCCGCGCCGGAGAGGGTGCTGTCGACGAGCTGTTGGCGGTCGGTCAGCAGGAACATCGCCTCGCGCAGGTCGCGGTTGTCGAACGGCGGGCGGTCGACCTTCATGGCGAAGGCCTGGATGCCGGAGTTGGGGGCGCGCAGGATCGACAGGCCGCGGCCCTCGTGGCTGCGGGCGGTGACCGGGGACAGGTCGTGGGCGTACTCGACCTGCCCGCCCAGCAGCGCGTTGATCCTGGCCGACTCCTCGTTGGCGAGCACGAACTCCAGCTCGTCGAGGTGCGGCGGGTTCTCCCAGTAGTCGGCGTTGCGGGTCAGCAGGGTGGAGCGGCCCGGGGTGAACGTGCCGAACCGGAAGGGGCCGGACCCGACCGGCTTGGTGAAGTCCTCGGTGGATTCCGGGATGATGTAGGCGGAGAACGACGCGAGTGCGTTGGGGAACTCGGCGAACGGCCTGGTCAGCGCGAACTCCACGGTCCGGTCGTCGACGGCGCGGCTGTTGGCCAGGTCGATCAGCGACAGGCTGGCCTTGGCCCGGAAGGCGCGCTTGGGGTCCATGATCCGGGCGTAGCTGGCGAGCACGTCCTGCGGGCGCACCGGCTTGCCGTCGTGGAACACCGCCTTGCGCAGGGTGATCCGCCAGCGGGTCAGGTCCGCGCTTGGCTCCCACCGCTCCGCCAGCCTGGGCACCGGCGCGGCGTCGTCGCCGAGGTCGGCGAGCTTGTCGTAGAGGGCCTTGGACCGGGCCGCCTCGACGAACAGGTTGGCCAGGTGCGGGTCCAGCACCTCCTTGGCGCCGCCACCGGCGAAGGCGGCGCGCAGCCTGCCGCCCCGGCGCGGCTCGCCCGCGGCGCTGCCGGAGCCCCCGCCGGGTGAACCGCACCCGGTGAGGGCGGCCAGGGACGCCCCGGCGGTGAGGCCGAGGAAGAGACGACGGTCGATCATGGGGGTTCCTTACCGGTGGGGACGCCTGCGGGCGACCAGGTGCAGGCGGTCGCCGGTCAGGCCGGAGGACAGCGGCGCGTCGGGGCGCCAGGGCTCGTCGGTGCGGGGTCCTGGGCTGTCGAACAGGGCGGGCACGTCGAAGCCCGCGCGGTCGCAGAAGGCGCGCAGCTCCTGCGGGAACAGCAGCCGCCAGGCGGAGTCCTGGGCGAGCGGCTCGGTCTGCCCCGGCCACTCCCAGACCCGGTGCCTGCGCAGCAGCTGCTCGGCGTGGTCGAGGTACAGCCTCGTGTGCGAGGTGTGCGGCACGCCGTCGACGGTCACGGTCCGGGTGCGGACGCCGTCGAGCAGGTCGGTGTTGCCGGGGGTCCCGGCCAGGAAGAACGCCCCGTTGCGCATCTCGGCGACGAGCAGCCCGCCGGGCACCAGGTGCCGGTGGCAGCGGTCCAGGCAGGCGTTCAGGTCGTCGTTGGTGTGGCAGTAGAGCAGGGCGCTGTCGAGGCAGGTGATGGCGTCGAACTCCCGGCCGAGGTCGAAGTCGCGCAGGTCGCCCTCGACGAAGGTCGCGGCCGAGTGGTGGGCGGTGGCGTACTCCAGCATGGCCCGCGAGGAGTCCAGGCCGACGACCTCGTGGCCGAGGGCGGCCAGGTGCCCGGCGTCGCGGCCGGTGCCGCAGCCCAGGTCCAGGACGCGCAGGGGCCGGGAGGCGCCGAAGCGGGCGAGCACGTCGTGGGCGAACCGGGCGGCGCGGTGCTCGGGGTCGGGGAACTGCCGCTCGTAGATGGCCGGGTTGTCGGTCAGGAAGTTGCTCATGCCACCCTCTCCGGTTCCGGCGCCAGCGCGCCTCGGCGGTCCAGCAGCAGCACGCCGACCGCGCCGCCGATCCCGAGCAGCAGGCACAGCACCGACGCCGCCCAGCCGTGGCGGCCCTCCCCCGCCCAGCCGACGACCACGGTGCTGACCGCCGCGACCGCCCCGGACCCGAGGTAGAACACGCCGAAGTAGGTCCCGGTGACCCGCTCGGCGCCGAAGGCGGGGATCAGCTCGTAGACGAACGGCTGGGCCACCGCCAACCCCACCGCCAGCAGCACCGCCGCGATCAACACCGGCACCAGCCCCGGCCACACCGCCCCCGGTGACGGCCACAGGTACGCCAGCGCCGGGGCGGCGAACGCCAGCCCCATCAGCACCAGCCCGAGGGCGATCGACCACCCGCGCGGCCGGTCGGCCAGCGCCCGGGTGATCCGCACCTGCGCGAGCAGCGTCACCACGGTCGAGGCGATGAACAGCGCCGCGACCGACGCGGGCGTCCCGGTCAGCCTGCGCGCCTCGACCGGCAGGACGAGGTAGAGCTGGTTCTGCAACGCGAACATCCCGCTCAGCGCCAGCGTGAACGCCACGAACCGCTTGTTGCCCAGGCACTCGCGCACGTCCGCCCACACCGTCCCCGGTGCGGGCGGCACGGCCCTGGCGGGCAGGACCAGCGCCTGCGCGACGGTCAGCGCCGCGAAGATCCCGGCCGCGACGACGGCCGAGACCCGGAAGTCGACGAGCAGCAGCGCCGCGCCGAGCACCGGGCCGACCAGGGCGCCGGTCTGGGCGAAGACGTTGAACAGCGCGAACGCGTCCGCCCGCTGCCCCTCCCCGACCTCCAGGGAGATGTAGGCGCGCACCGCCGGGTTGAACAGCGCCCCGGCCAGCCCGCTGAGCACGGCGGCGGCCAGCAGCACCGGCAGCGACTCCCCCACGGCGAACAGCCCGAACCCCACCGCCCGCAGGCCGCAGCCCGCGATGATCACCCCGCGGGCGCCGAGCCGGTCGGAGGCGGTGCCGCCGAGCAGGAACAGGCCCTGCTGGCTGAGGTTGCGCGCCCCGAGCACCAAGCCGACGGTGGCGATGGTCAGCCCGATGTCCTCGGTGAGGTAGGTGGCCAGGTACGGGATCAGCAGGTAGAAGCCCGCGTTGACGCCGAACTGGTTGACCAGCAGCAGTCGCACGGCCGGGGGGAAGCGCCTCATCGGCGGACGACCCCCAGGCCCGCCCGGCCGCTGAGCCGCAGCGTGCCGTCCTCGCCGCCGAGCCCGGTCCACGGGTCGCGGGCCAGCAGCAGGTGCCCGTCGAGGTCGACCCAGCGGGCGTGCGGGGTGAGCTGCACGGCCGGGGCGATGCCCAGCGAGCTGGCGACCAGGCAGCCCAGCATGACGTCCATCCCGGCGCCGCGGGCGGCGGTGACGATCTCCCGGGCGGCCCGCAGCCCGCCGCACTTGGCCAGCTTGACGTTGATGCCGTCGACGGCGCCGACCAGCCCGCGCACGTCGTCGAGGGTGCTCGCGTCCTCGTCGGCGATCAGCGGCACCGGGGAGCGGGCGCCGACCCAGGCGAGCCGGTCCGGGGTGCCCGGGGCGATCGGCTGCTCCACGGCGTCGAGCAGCAGGTCGGCGGTGCGTTCCAGGAAGCGCACGGTGTGCTCGGGGGTCCAGGCGCCGTTCGGGTCGAGCAGCAGCCGGGCTTCCGGGGCGGCGGCCCGGACCGCGGTCAGCCTGGCCAGGTCGTGCTCGTCGCCCGCTTTGACCTTGAGCACGGAGAACCCCTGGGCCACCAGGGCCCCCGCCTTGGCCGCCGCGTCCTGCGGCGAGGACAAGCCGATCGTGTAGGCCGTCGGCACGGCCGTCCACTCCGGACTGTCGAACAGCGCGTGCGTGGGCACCCCGGCCCGCTTGCCCAGCAGGTCGTGCACCGCGGCGTCGGCGGCGGCGCGCACCCCGGGCGGCCCGTGCGGCAGCGCGTCGAGCAACTGCTCCGGCGTCGCCGCGGCCTCCACCACGCGCTGCCAACCGGTCAGCGCCGCGGCGATGCCGTCGACGTCCAGGCGGAAGTACTCGCTGGTCACGACCTCGCCGTGGCCCAGCCGCCCCTCGTGCTCCAGGGTCAGCTCCACCGCCTGCCGCCCGGCCATGACCGAGCGGGAGATGCGGAACGGCTCGCGCAGCACCAGCTCCCGGGTGCTCCAGACCAGCTTCACGCGGGCACCGCCTCGCGCACGGCGAGCGGATCGGCGACCGCGCGGCACCGGGCCCACTCCGACACCGTCACCGCGGCCGGGTCGGCCACCTCCACCGGGTGCGCGCTGGGGTTGCCGAACAGCCCGCGGGCGCGGCAGAACCCGTCGTCGAAGATCGTGTCCAGGTAGCGGTGGGCGCCGTCGGGGAAGATCGTGACGACCTCGGCCCACGGTTCCACCCGCGCCGCCCACGCCGCGACCAGCGCCACCGCGCCGGTGCTCCACCCGCCGGTGACGAACGCGCCCCTGGCCAGCCTGCGGCAGGAGTCGACGACCTCCACCGGGCCCAGCCAGTGCACCTCGTCGAACTGCGGGTAGTCCACGTTGCGCGGGTGGATGCTGCTGCCCAGCCCGCGCATGACCCGGGGCAGCGCGGGCTGCCCGAAGATGGTCGAGCCGACGGTGTCGACGCCGATCAGCCGCACCCCCGGCCGCCGCCTGCGCAGCTCGGCCACCACGCCCGCGCTGTGCCCGCCGGTGCCGACGCTGCACACCAGGACGTCGATGCGGTCGAGACGGTCGAGCAGCTCGGTGGCCAGGGACGCGTACCCGGCCGGGTTGTCCGGGTTGTTGTACTGGTCGGGCCAGAACGCCCCGGGCAGCTCGGCCAGCACCTCGTGCACCCGCTCCAGCCGGGCCTGCTGCCAGCCGCCCTGGGGGTGCGGTCGGCGCACGACCTCCAGCCGGGCCCCGTGCGCGCGCAGCATCGCCCGCATGGCGGGTTCGAGCTCGTCGTCGACGACCAGCACCACCGGGTGCCCCAGCGCCTGACCGGCGAAGGCCAGCCCCAGCCCGAGGGTCCCGCTGGTGGACTCCACGACGGTGGCGCCGGGGCGCAGCGCGCCCCTGGTCCGGGCGGCGCGCAGCATCGACACGGCGGCGCGCGCCTTCATCCCGCCCGCGCCCAGGCATTCCAGCTTCGCCCAGAAGCCGGGGTGCTCGTGCGGCAGCGGGGTGGTGATCCGGGCCAGCGGGGTGCGCCCGACCAGGTCGAGCAGTGCCGGGTTCGCGTTCACGCGGGCACCGCCCGGTACCGGTGGATCGGGGTGGGGCCGCCGTCGAGCCAGAAGAACGGGTACGGCTCGGCGGACACGGCCGTGGCGCCGTCGCCGATGAACCAGGGCAGCACGGCGCTGCCGGTCTGGGCGAAGAACACCAGCGGGACGCCGGTGGCGCGGGCGTGGTCGAGCAGGAGGTCCACGCCGTCGTCGCCGAGGGTCATGCCGGAGGCCAGGATCGCGTCGCAGTCGGTGAGCCCCTTGGCCGCGTCGCGGAGGATCGGCTCGCCCCACTCGGTGGTGCCGCCCTTGCGGTCGCAGGGGGTGTAGTCGACCCGCCGCAGCCGGAGGTGGTGCAGGAGCGAGTTGACGACGCCGACGACCAGGACCCGCTGCCCGGTGACCGGACCGAGCAGGTCGACCACGGTTTCCGCCCGGTGCAACGACTTCGTCAGCGAATCGCCCGCCGGGACGGTGATGGTCTCGGCCACGTCCGCGTGCGGGCGGACACCCATCAGGTACGCGTCCAGCGCCGCCACCCGCACCGCGCGGTCCGCGTGCTCCAGCAGCTCCGCGACGGGCCTGCCCACGCACTCGAACACCGCGTCGTCGGTGATCCGCCCCGGTTCCACCGCGCACGACCCCACGGCCGCGCCGACCCGCAGGCTGACCACCTCGTTGCGGTACCCCCCGTCGCGGCCGGGGTGGCGAACCCCTTGCCGGGTGGTGAAGCCGACGCTCACCCGCTGATCGGCCGGGTCCGGGCCCAGTTCCCCGGCGAGCGCGCGCCGCAGCAGCGCGTCGAGGCTCACGAGTAGGTCACCGACAGGGCGCCGACCAGTTCCTCGGCCCGCCGCCGGGCGCCCGCCCCGCGGTCGACGACCATGACGTGCCCCAGGTAGTGGTTGTTGCTGGTGGCGGGCCCGGCCTCGTGCCCGACCGGCTTGACGGCCCAGTCGACGACGTCGCCGTGCCCCAGCGCGTCCACCCCCTCGATCGCGGCGATCGTCCCGGGCCGCTCGGGCAGCAGGAAGCCGATCGCCGCGCTGCGCGCCCCGGTGTCGACGTGCCGCAGGTCCGGGTTCTCCCCCATCGCCAGGCGCGCGTAGACCATGGGCAGGTCGATCCCGGTGGTGCGGCGGACCAGTTCGGTGATCTGGTTGCCCGCCGGGCGCGGGTTCACCTCCACCAGCCGGGGACCGGCGGCGGTCAGCTTGATCTCGGTGTGCGCGACGGTCCGGTCCAAACCCAGGCGCCGCACCGCTTCCACCGCGGTCTCGGCGATCAGCGCGGTGGTCTCCTCCGGCAGGTCGGCCGGGAACATGTGTCCACTCTCGACGAACCAGGGGGAACCGGTGACGGACTTGTCCGTCACCCCGACCACGTGGGTGTTCCCCTCGAAGGTCACCGTCTCCACGCTGAACTCGGGTCCGTCGAGGAATTCCTCCAGCAGCACCAGCGGGTTGCGCTGCTGCCCGCGCGCGTTGACCGGGAAGCCCTCGATCGCCTCGACGGCCTCCTTCAGCTCCGCCGGGTTGGCCGCCACCCGCACGAACATCCCGGCGCAGAGGTCGACCGGCTTGACCACCACCGGGTACCCGATCCGCTCGGCCTCGGCGTGGGCGGCTTCGACGGTGTCGGTCAGCGCGAACGCGGGCCCGAGGTCGGGCAGCGCCTGCCGGGTCAGGTCCTTGCGGTAGGCGCGGTCGACGGCGTCGGGGTCCGGGCCCGGCAGGCGCAGGTGGTGCGCGATGCGGGCGGCGGTCTCCAGGTAGTAGTCGCAGGAGGTGATGACGCCGTCGAAGCGCAGGACGTCGTGGACCCGTTCGAGGTAGGGCAGGAGGGTGTCGAGGTCGTTGGTGTCCGCGGTCAGGACGTTGTCGGCGGCGAGCAGCGGGTGGGGGGTGGCGGGGGCGGAGCGCAGGTAGTGGTGCAGGTCCCGGGTGAGGAACGTGAACCGCCCCCCGGCCTCGCGGATCGCCCGCGGGAGCAGGGAACTCATCGCCCCGACCCAGCTCTCGACCATCAACAGGTGCCCCACGTCGCTCCCTCGCTCGGTGATGTTCGATCGGGGCGGAATGATAATCATTGTCGATCAAAGGGCACAAGTGCGTCCACTCGAATGAGTGATCACGATTGGGCCGTCCAGGCGAACGCCACGAGTGCCGGTGACAGCCGGGCGGTGGGGTGATCACCGCCGACCGGACCACCGTCGAACGCGGAGGTGGTCGGCGGGGTCAGCGGCGCCGGAAGGTCAGTGGCGCTGGGCGCGGGCGGAGGCGTAGAGGCACACCGCGGCGGCGGTGCCGAGGTTGAGGCTCTCCGCGGCGCCGTACAGCGGCACCTTCACCACGTCGTCCACAGCGGACAGGATCTCGTCCGGCAGGCCGTGGGCCTCGCTGCCGAACACCCACGCCGTGGGGGCGCGCAGGGCGCCGGTGTCGATCGAGTCGTCGAGGTCCACCTCGGCGTGGCCGTCGGCGGCGACCAGGCGCAGACCGGCGGCCCGGCAGCGGGCGAACACGTCGGCGGTGTCGCGCGAGCGCGCCAGCGGGAGGTGGAACACGCTGCCGGTGGACGCCCGGACGCACTTGCCGTTGTGCGGGTCGACGGTGTCCCCGGCGAACAGCACGGCGTTGGCCCCGGCGGCGTCGGCCACCCGGGTCACCGTCCCGGCGTTGCCCGGGTCGGCGACGCCCACCAGCACGGCGACCAGCACGGGGTCGCCGGAGAGGGCGTCGGCCACGGGGGTGTCGAGCAGGTCGCAGACGGCGAGGATGCCCTGCGGGGTGATCGTCTCCGACAGGCCGGACGCGGCCTTGTCGGTCACCAGGGAGATCGGCAGGCGCAGTTCGTCGGCGCGCTGCAGGATCTCGGTGTTGCGGGCGGCCCCGGCCTCGGTGGCGAAGACCTCGTGGACGGTCCCGTAGGCCAGCGCCTCGCGCACGGCCTGGGCGCCCTCGGCCAGGAAGCGGCCCGCCTTCTCCCGGCCCGCCCGCCTGGTCAGGGCACGAGCGGCAGCGACCCGGGGCGTCCGCTCGGTGAACGGATCAGCCCCGGGTCGCGGGAAGCGCGTGCTCAGGAAGCGGCCTTGCCCTGGGTGCCCGCGTTGGCGCGGGCCAGTTCGACCAGCGCGGTGAACGCGGTCGGGTCGCTCACCGCGAGCTCGGCGAGGATCTTGCGGTCGACCTCGACACCGCCGACCCGCAGGCCCTCGATGAAGCGGTTGTAGCTCATGCCGTTCTGGCGCGCGGCTGCGTTGATCCGCTGGATCCACAGCTTGCGGAAGTCACCCTTGCGGGCGCGGCGGTCCCGGTAGGCGTAGTTGAGCGAGTGGAGCACCTGCTCCTTGGCCTTGCGGTAGAGCCGCGAGCGCTGGCCGCGGTAGCCGCTGGCGAGCTCGAGGGTCGTGCGGCGCTTCTTTTGGGCGTTCACTGCCCGCTTGACGCGTGCCACGGGTCCGTCCTGTCGATCTAGTGGGCCATGGTGCGGCCCTGGTGGTCAGTAGGGGGAGGGGTGCCTCAGCGGCCGAGCAGGCGCTTCAGGCGGGCGACGTCCGGCTTGGCGACCTCGGCGGTGCCGGAGAGCCTGCGGGTCAGCGTCGTCGGCTTCTTCTCCAGCTTGTGGCGGAGGCCCGCCTGCTGGCGGCGAAGCTTGCCCTTCCCGGTGACCCGGATGCGCTTGGAGGTCCCGGAGTGGGTCTTCATCTTCGGCATGGTGTTCAGATCCTCGTCATCGAGCCGCCCCGGACGGGTGGTGCTTCGCCGGGGCGGCAGGCGTGGTGTGGTTCGACTGGGGAACCCCGGTCCGGTCACTCCGCGGTGTTGTTCTCCGCGGTCGTGCCCTCCGCAGTCGTGCTCTCCGCAGTGGTGCTCTCCGGGGCGGCGTTCTCCGGGGTTGTGCTCTCCGGGGCTGTGTTCTCTGGAGAACCCCCGCTGGGCTCATCGGAGTCCGAGGTCACCTTCGGCTTGGGCTTCAGGTTCTTGTGCGGTGCCAACACCATGATCATGTTGCGGCCGTCCTGCTTGGCGGACGACTCCACGAAGCCCAGCTCCTCCACGTCCTCGGCGAGGCGCTGCAGCAGCCGGAACCCCAGCTCGGGGCGGGACTGCTCGCGACCGCGGAACATGATGGTGACCTTGACCTTGTTCCCGTGCTCGAGGAAGCGCACGACGTTGCGCTTCTTGGTCTCGTAGTCGTGGGAGTCGATCTTCGGCCGGAGCTTCTGCTCCTTGATGACGGTGAGCACCTGGTTGCGCCGGGACTCGCGGGCCTTCTGCGCGCTCTCGTACTTGAACTTCCCGAAGTCCATGAGCTTGCAGACGGGCGGGCGGGCCTGGGGAGCGACCTCGACGAGATCAAGATCCGCTTCCAGGGCCAGGCGCAGCGCGTCCTCGATGCGGACGATGCCGACCTGCTCGCCGTTCGGCCCGACGAGTCGGACCTCCGGCACCCGGATGCGGTCGTTGATGCGTGTCTCCGTGCTGATGGGGCCTCCTCGGTCGAAAATGCCTGGTCGTACTGCGTGCCGACCCTGGTGGGTCGGCCCGTGCGCGGCGCGTGAGGTCCCCTACAACAGCGATGGGCCCCGCCGCCGTGTCCGGCGTGGGGCCCGCTTCCTACCGATCCCCGACGTCGAGAGCAGTCGGGTACACCATGACCCCGCGAAGGATCGTGGCAACCGGACCCGGCCTCCTGGTTCGGTGGCTCGGGTGGGAGCGGGGGCTCCACTTTGCCGCCCCCGCGCAAACGGGGGCTGGTCGCACGTGCAAGGGTAGCAGACCGTGAGCGAAGCATCTGCCACCCCCGGTGACACCCAGTCCAACGCCCGCGAGCTGGCCGACATTCCCAGCGTCGAGGTCATCAGCCGATCGGCGCTGATGCTGATGTCGGCCGCCGCGGAGCGGCTCGGGCTGGCCGACGCCGACCCGGACACCAGCCCGCACCGCGACCTCGACGAGGCCCGGCGGCTGATCACCGCCCTGGCCGGGCTGGTCACCGCCTCCGCCGAGTACCTCGGCCCGCACGCCGCCCCGATCCGCGACGGCCTGCAGGGGCTCCAGAAGGCCTTCCGCGAGGGCTCGGCGTTCCCCGACGCCCCCGGTCAGGGGCCGGGCGAGAAGTTCACCGGGCCGGTGTACTGAGCCGGTACCAGACCTCCGGCCGCCCGACCGCCCCGTACTGCGGCTTGCGCACGGCCAGCGCGTTGTCCGCCAGGTACTCCAGGTAGCGGCGGGCGGTGACCCGCGACGCCCCGACCCTCTCCGCCGCCGCGGCGGCGGAGAGGCCCTCGGGGGCGGCGCGCAGGGCGGCCAGGACCGCGTCCAGCGTCTCGCCGCTCATGCCCTTGGGCAGGGTCAGGTTCTCCGAGCCGCGCAGCGACCCGAACACCCCGTCCACCTCGGCCTGGCCCGCGGCTTCGCCGTCCTGGGCCCGGAAGCGGGCGTAGGCGGTCAGCTTGTCGCGCAGGGTGGCGAAGGTGAACGGCTTGAGCAGGTACTGCACCACGCCCAGCGACACCGCGGTCCGCACCACGGTCAGGTCGCGGGCGGAGGTCACGGTGATCACGTCCGCCGGGTGCCCCACGCCGCGCATGGCCCGCACCACGTCGAGGCCGTGCGCGTCGGGCAGGTACAGGTCCAGCAGCACCAGGTCGATCGCGGTGGACTCCAGCGCGCGCAGCGCGTCCCGGCCGGAGTGGGTCACCCCGACCACGCGGAAGCCGGGCACCCGGTCGACGTAGAGGCGGTGCGCGTCGGCCGCGACCGGGTTGTCCTCCACCACCAGCACGTCGATCACGAGCGCCCCCGCAGCGGCAGCCGCACGGTGAACACCGCACCACCGCGGCCCACCTCGCCCACCTCATCGATCCCACCCACCCCGTCCGCCTCACCCAACCCACCGGCCCGGCCGACCTCGATCGTCCCGCCCGCCCGCCGCACCGCCTGCCCGACCAGCGCCAGGCCGAGGCCGCGGCCGTCCGCGCCCGCCTTGGTGGAGTAGCCGCGGCGGAAGGCGCTGGGCACGTCCGGCAGGCCCGGCCCGGAGTCGGCGACGCGGAGCACCAACTCGTCCGGGGTGGTGCGGGCGGAGACGTGCACGGTGGGCCTGGCCGCGGCGGCGCCCTCCACGGCGGCGTCGACGGCGTTGTCGATCAGGTTGCCCAGGATGGTCACCAGGTCGCGCGGGGTGGGCGGCTCGTCGGTCCCGGCGCCGAGGGCGCTGTCGGCGATCTCGGTGTCCGGGGAGACGACCAGCTCGACGCCGCGCTCGCTGGCCTCGGCGGCCTTGCCCAGCAGCAGCGCGGCCAGCACCGGCTCGGCGACCGCGGCCACCACCCGGTCGGTCAGCCGCTGGGCGATGGCCAGCTCGCCGGTGGCGAACTCGACGGCCTCGGCGCCGCGGCCGAGTTCGACCAGCGACACCACCGTGTGCAGCCGGTTCGCCGCCTCGTGCGCCTGCGAGCGCAGCGACTCGGCGAAGCCGCGCACGGAGTCCAGCTCCCCGGTCAGGGCCTGCAGGTCGGTGCGGTCGCGGATGGTCACCACGCTGCCCAGGTCGCGGCCGGAGAAGCGCACGGCGGAGGAGTTGACCACCAGCACCCGGGTGTCGGTCAGGTGCAGCTCGTCGCGCATCTCGGTGGCCGCCAGCAGCCGGGCGGTCAGCGCGTCCGGCAGGCCCAGCTCGTCGACCCGCCTGCCCTCGGCGTCGGCGGGCAGGTCGAGCAGGGCGCGCACGCCGTCGTTGCACAGGGTCACCCGGTGGTCCGGGCCGACGAGGACCAGGCCCTCGCGGACCGAGTGCAGGATCGCCTCGTGGTACTCGATCACCTGGCCGAGCCGGGCGGGGGCCAGTCCCCCGGTCTGCCTGCGCAGCCGCCTGCTCACCAGGTAGGTGCCGACGGCGCCCGCGAGCAACCCCACCGCGGCGACACCGAGCAGTGGCAGCACCCGGCCCGCCACCTGGGCGCTGATCGCCTCCAGCGTGATCCCGGCGCTGACCAGGGCGATCACCCGGCGGTCGGCGTCGAACACCGGCACCACCGCGCGGACCGACGGGCCGAGGGTGCCGGTGTAGGTCTCGGTGAAGGCACGGCCCGCGAGCGCCTCACCGGTGTTGCCGAGGAACCGCTTGCCGATCTCGGCGGGGTTGGGGTGGGTGAAGCGGACGCCGTCGGTGCCCATGATGGTCACGAAGTCGACGTCGGTGTCGGCCAGCACCGCCTGCGCGTAGGGCTGCAACACCGCGGTCGGGTCGGGTGAGCGCACGGCCTGCGCCACCGACGGCGCGTCGGCGACGGCCCTGGCCAGGGCCACCACGGTGGTCGCGCTGGACTCGCGGGCCCGGTCGGCCACGTCCGCCCAGGCCAGCGCCGCGCCCCCGGCGACCAGCACCCCGACGATCACCACCTGGAGCACCAGCAACTGCCGGGCCAGGCTCCACTGCTTGCGCCCGCTCATGCCCGACAGCATCCACCGCCCCCGGGCGGGGCGAAACGTCGGCGACCCGTGAACGCAATGAACACAATGGTGACCTGGACCACAAAGCAGGGGACTCTCGGCCCGATCCCCCGGGCCGCCCGCCGCGGCCCGACTCCCCAGGAGGCACCCGTGTCGACCACCACCAGCGCGTCACCGCCGCAGCGCCGGGACAAGACGCACTACCTGTACATCGCCGTGATCGTCGCCGTCGTGCTCGGCATCGCCGTCGGCTTCCTCTTCCCGGACCTCGGCAAGGCGCTCAAGCCGGTGGGCACCGGGTTCGTCAACCTGATCAAGATGATGATCAGCCCGATCATCTTCTGCACGATCGTGCTCGGCGTCGGCTCGGTGGCCAAGGCCAAGGCCGTCGGCAAGGTGGGCGGGCTGGCGCTGGTCTACTTCCTGGCGATGTCGACGGTGGCGCTGGCCATCGGCCTGGTCGTCGGCAACTTCCTGCACCCCGGCGACGGCCTGCAACTCACCGAGGCGGTCGCGGCCAAGGGCGAGGCCCAGGTCGGCGAGGCGGCGAGCACCACCCAGTTCCTGCTGGGCATCATCCCGACCACGCTGGTCTCGGCGTTCACCGAGGGCGAGGTGCTGCAAACCCTGCTGGTGGCGCTGCTGGTGGGCTTCGCGCTGCAGGTCATGGGGCGCACCGGGGAGCCGGTGCTGCGCGGCATCGGGCACATCCAGAAGCTGGTCTTCAAGATCCTGTCGATGATCATGTGGGTGGCCCCGGTCGGCGCGTTCGGCGCGATGGCGGCGGTGGTCGGCGAGACCGGGTTGACGGCGCTCAAGAGCCTCGCGGTCATCATGCTCGGCTTCTACCTGACCTGCCTGCTGTTCGTGACGGTCGTCCTCGGCGGCCTGCTGTGGCTGGTGACCCGGATCAACCTGTTCAAGCTGCTGGCCTACCTGGGCCGGGAGTTCCTGCTGATCCTGTCCACGTCGTCCTCGGAGGTGGCGCTGCCGCGGCTGATCGCCAAGATGGAGCACCTGGGCGTCAGCAAGCCGGTCGTGGGCATCACCGTGCCGACGGGCTACTCGTTCAACCTCGACGGCACCGCCATCTACCTGACGATGGCCACCCTGTTCGTGGCCAACGCGACCGGAGCCCCGCTGTCGGTCGGCGAGCAGATCTCGCTGATGGTCTTCATGATCATCGCCTCCAAGGGCGCCGCGGGCGTCACCGGCGCGGGCCTGGCCACCCTCGCGGGCGGCCTGCAGTCCCACCGCCCCGACCTGGTCGACGGCGTGGGCCTGATCGTCGGCATCGACCGCTTCATGTCCGAGGCGCGGGCGCTGACCAACTTCGCGGGCAACGCCGTCGCCACGGTCCTGCTGGGCACCTGGACCAAGGAGTTCGACCACGAGCAGGCCAACCGCGTCCTGACCGGCCAGTCCCCCTTCGACGAGACCACCATGACCGACGACGGCCACGGCCCCGCCGCCGACGCACCCGACCACCGGGACCCGACCCCCGAGAAGGTCACCGCATCGCAGTAGCCGCCGCGGTCGTTGGACCGAACGAACCGCCCGAGTCCGATGCCCCCGGACCCGGGCGGTTCGGTCGTCCAGCCCGACAACCGCACCCGTGCGCGGCCTACTCGAACCGGCTCACATCCCCAGCCCCCACCCGGACGACCTCGGCGACGTCGTCGGAAAAATCGATCACGGTGGTCGGCACCGTCCCGCACTCCCCCGAGTCGATCACCGCGTCGACGACGTGGTCGAGCTCCTCCTTGATCTCCCACCCCTGCACCATCGGCTCCGCCTCACCGGGGATGAGCAGCGTGGTCGACAGCAACGGCTCCCCCAGCTCGGCCAGGATCGCCTGCGTCACCACGTGGTCGGGAATCCGCGCCCCCACGGTCTTCTTCTTCGGGTGCATCAACCGCCGCGGCACCTCCTTGGTGGCGGGCAGGATGAAGGTGTAGCTCCCCGGCGTGGCGGCCTTCACGGCGCGGAACACGGCGTTGCCGACGTGCACGAACTGCCCGAGCTGGGCGAAGTCCCGGCACATCAGGGTGAAGTGGTGGTTCTCGTCCAACTTGCGGATCTGCCGGATCCGCTCGATGGCGTCCCGGTTGCCCAGCGCACAGCCGAGGGCGTAGCAGGAGTCGGTGGGGTAGGCGATGAGTCCACCCTGGTTCAGCAGGTCCACGACCTGGCCGATCGCTCGGCGCTGCGGGTTGTCGGGGTGGATGTCGAAGTACTTCGCCATGGGTGGAGTGTGCCGCTCCCCGGCCCGGTGCGCACATCTGGGGTGCGGCCGTGGAGCACCACCGCCCTCAGCGCTTGCGGGGGCGCCCGGGTTTTCGGCCGGAGCGGCGCATGGGGCGCAGGACGAGCTTCTCCGGCGGCGGCTCGGGCAGGAGTCGGGCCAGGCGGTCCCCGATCAGGAACCCGAGACCGAGACCGACAGCGGGAATGCCCATCAGCAGCACGAACACCAGCGCCGCGTCCTGGCGGAACGGGAAGTCCGCGGTGGTGACCCGCGTGGCCGGGCTGCCTCGGCTGCGCTTGTCGTTGCGCAGGTGGACCTCAACCGTGGTCCCGCTGACGTCCCGCACCGACTCCAGCCGCTTCACGACCGCCTCTTGGCTGCCTTCCCACCGCACCCGCGCCTGACAGCTCGTGGTCAACCAGAGGTCGAGTGCGCTCTTCGAACACGAAGAGACTTCCGCGGTCCCGGTGCGGTCGATCCGCAACGGGTTCGTGGTCAGGCCCATCCGGTGCTGCACGGCAAGGGTGACCCAGATGGCGGCGAACACGCCGAGGACGCCCACTGCGATGGCCGGTCCGATGCGCGTCCGGCGTTCGACTCCCACGTCACTCGTCCGGGTTCAGGGCATCGTTGATGGACTTCGCGCCTTCTTTGGCGACTTTCGTACCGGTGTGGTCGAGGGCTCGACCGAGGCCCGACTCGGCATTCCGCTCGACACGGTCCGCGTACGACTTGAGCTTTCCCGACTGCGGGGCCAACGCGTCGAGGGTGCCCGCGGTTTCCCTGATCGCCCTGTTGGCTTCCCTGCCCAGTTCGGTCGACTTCCGACCCAGGGCCTTCGCCGCGTCAGCCGACTTGTCGCCGAGGACGCGGTACTTGGACACGAACTGCTGGATCGTCTGCAGCAGCTTGCCGAGCCGCTTCTGGAGCTTGGCGGCCAGTTGGGCCGCGTCGGCTACGACACTGGCCACGAAGATACCCACGGACGCGCCGAAGGTGAACCACGAGGGCGAGTAGGGCCCGGGTGATCACATCGCTGATGAACGTCGCGATCAGGTCGAAGACGATCGCCCGCTCGGTCCCCACCACGACATCCGCGATCTTCACCCCCTCGGCGGCGTCCCCCGCCTGTCCGGCGATCTGCCCGAGGGCCGCGATGTAGCCGCGGTACCCGGCCGCCGCGTCGCCACCCCAGCTCTCGGTGAGGGGCATGGCCGTCGACGTTCGAGGTCGTCGTAGTCGGTGATGTTCCTGCTGATCCCCTCGGACAGCGCGGACGCCAGATCGGCCGCGCTGCGCAACAGCTCGTCGGCATCTCCCTGGAAGGCCTGCAACGCCGGGATCACCAGGGGTGAGCACAGCAGGCCGTAGGCGGCGACACCGCCGAGTCCGACCTGGCTGCCCGCCGCACCGGCCTCGCGGATCCCGTCGGCGACACCCACGACTTTGCCCGCGTGCGCGGCCAGGGAAGTCGGATCTCCGATTTCGTACCCCGGTGCCGTCACCTCCGGCCGCCGAACCCGCGGAAACCGCCGTCGTCGTCGTTCTCCGTTCCCGGGTGCCCGCCTGCCCCGCCTCCGGGTTCCGGCTCGACGGGCATGGCCCGGCGAACGAGGTCGAGGGCTTCGGACTCCCGGCCGACCGGGTCAGCCATGATCTCCATGGTCCGGGTGGCCGCCTGCCGCGCGGCCTGGTTGTAGGCGGTCATGATCAACACCGCAAGTTGCCGGTGCCCCATCCGGTCCGCGTCCGGCGACAACGACAGCGCCGTCATCCCCCCGCCGGGGTTGACGGTGATCGAGACCACCCGGTCCGAGCTGGTCACCGCGGCGGTGTTCTCCGCCAGCCGCACCTGCGCGTCCTGCGCCTCGGCCAGCATGGCCGCGGTGCGCCGGTCCTGCTCGGCCAACCACTCGTGCGGATCCCGAACACGTTCACCTGACGTCACTGACGCATCCCCCTGAACACGCGATTCGTTCGGCGTGGAGGTATAGGCCAACCGCCGTTCCCAGGGGGAATCGGAGAAACCGGCAACTTCCTCGTGTTCGCCGTGCCGGTTCACGTGGACGAGCAGGTCCTGCGCTCCACGGGGATCCGGAACCTGCCTGCAACCCGAAACCCGCCCCGGAGGGCGACGGTGCTGTGGCCCGGTGTGACCGAGGCGGTGTCCTATGGCGACTCCGCGTCCTGCGCGGTTAGGGTCGACCGCGCGGACGCCCTGAGCACGACCGACTTCTGCTCACCCGACACGCCTTTCCGGACCCACCAGCACCAGGAGCTGCGCGGATCCCGGCGGGCGGCACGGGTGTCCGACGCGAAACCGATTGATGGAGGCACCACGATGACTTCGACCCACGGGCGGCTGCGGCGGACACCGGACTCGGTCGACGGCGGGGACGTGTCGCTGCCCGCCGCTCTGGCCAGGTGGGCTCGTACGCAGGGGGACAAGCGGGCGGTGGCCTTCGTGGACCACCGGGCCGACCCCGACGGGGAGGTCACCGAGCTGACCTGGCGGGAGCTGGACGCCCGGGTGGACGCGGTGGCGGCGTGGTGCCAGAAGCGGGCTGCCCGGGGCGCGCGGGCGGCCGTGCTGGTGGAGCAGGGAACCGACTACGTGGTGGCCTTCCTGGGGGTGTTGCGGGCGGGGCTGGTGGCGGTGCCGCTGTTCGAGCCGAACCCGCTGCCCGGTCACACCGACCGGCTGGCCGCGGTGCTGGCCGACTGCGCCCCTGAGCTGGTGCTGACCACCAGTGCGCACGCGGCGGCCGTGGAGTCGTTCCTGCGTGAGCGGGAGCTGGCGGGGCCGGAGCTGGGCTCGGTGGACGTGGTGGCGACGAGCGGGACCGGGGCAGGCGCCGAGCCGGTGGACCTGCGGTCCGAGGACGTGGCATATCTCCAGTACACGTCCGGTTCGACCCGGACCCCGGCCGGGGTGGTGATCACCCACGGCAACGTGGTGGCCAACGCCGCCCAGGGCTACGAGGCCTACGAGTGCGAGCAGGGCGAGACGACCTCGGTGTGCTGGCTGCCGCTGTTCCACGACATGGGGCTGGTCGTCGGGCTCGCCACGCCGGTGCTCGGTGGGTTCACCGCGCTGCTGATGGACCCGATCTCCTTCGTGCTCCGCCCGCAGCGCTGGTTGGAGGAGATCGCCGGGGTGGAGGGGCCGGTGGTCTCGGCGGCCCCGAACTTCGCCTACGGCTACGTCGCCTCGCGGATGACCGCTGAGGAGCGCGCCGGGCTGCGCCTCGACCACGTCGTGTCCCTAGGGGACGGGTCCGAGCCGGTGATGTCCAAGACGCTGGACACCTTCTACGCCACCTTCGCCGACAACGGGCTGGACCGGCGCGTGCACCGGCACACCTACGGCCTGGCCGAGGCCGTCGTCATGGTCGCCGTCTCCCCCGCGGGGCGCGCGCCGCGCGAGGTCACCCTCGACCGGGTCAGCCTGGCCGCGGGGCGCGCGGTCCACGCCGAGCAGGGCACCACGCTGGTCTCGGCCGGGCAGGGGGCGGGCGGGCAGCTCGTCCGCATCGCCGACCCGGCCACCGGGGTCGCCCTGCCCGAGGGGCACGTCGGCGAGATCTGGTCCAGTGGCCCCAACGTCGGTCTGGGTTACTGGGGCAAGGACGACTCGCACGAGGTCTTCGAGGCCACCCTGACCGACGCCGACGGCACCGTGGTCGACCCCGGCTGGGGTCGGGCGGGCTGGCTGCGCACCGGCGACCTCGGGGTCCTGCTCGACGGCGACCTGTTCATCGCCGGGCGCATCAAGGACCTGATCATCGTCGACGGCACCAACCACTACCCCCAGGACATCGAGTACACCGCCGAGCACGCCCACCCGGCCATCCGCCGCCACACCGTGGGCGCGTTCTCCGTCCCCGGTGAGACCGGCGAACTGGCCGTCGTGGTCGCCGAGCGGGCCAAGCAGGTCACCGCCGAAGACCTCGACCACGCCGAGGTGGCCGCCGCGGTCAAGGCCGCGGTCTCCGCGGCGCACGCCCTGGCGATCCACGACGTGGTGATCCTGGGGCCGGGTGAGGTGCCGCGCACCTCCAGCGGCAAGATCCAGCGCTCCGCCTGCCGCACCCGCTACGCCGAGGGGACGCTGCGCGCGGGGAGCTGAGGCGACGACCGGCGGCGGTGTGCTCCCCGCCCACCGCCGCCGGTCCTCACCAGACCGGGTGGATGAGCCTGCGGGGCAGTGGGACGCGGGCGTGCCTGAGCCTGGCCACCAGCGAGCGGTCGTTGCCGTGGCCGTAGCTGATGGGTTGCAGGTCGGGGCTCACCGCGCGGACCACCCGGAACGGGCCGGTGGCCACGTCGGCGCTGGTGACGTCGACCAGGGCCACCCGGATGTCCTTGTTCGCCAGGGTGGTGGCGAGGTCGTCGCGGGTGGTGGGGGCGGCGGGTTCGGGGAGGGCTTCGAGGGTCGTGGTGCCGCCGCAGCGGAGGCGGTCGAAGGCGGCGATGCGCTCGACCGGGAAGTAGTAGGCGGCGTGGTCGAGCACCTCGCGGACACCCCTGGGGCGGCCGGGGACCGGGTGGTGGCCCTCGCGCAGGACGCGGGCGAGGTGGGGGGCGGTCTGGGCGAGTTCGAGGACGGCGTGGCGGATGGCGGTGCGGGGGCTGCGGTCGGTGCCCAGGCCGAGGCTGACCCCGGGCCAGCGGCGGCCGTCGCCGATGGCGATGGCGACCGCCGTGGTGCCGTAGGTGGAGGTGGGCAGCAGGTAGACCTCCACCGAGGGGCCCATGCCCTGCAGCGCGTCGAGGGTGGCGCGCAGGTCCGGGTCGAGGGTGTCGTCCAGGTCGACGAAGCGGCCCCGGGCGCCGGTGAGCCAGGCGGCCATCATCGCGTCGCGCTCGACCAGTTCCAGGGTGGCCCGGGTGGCGGCGGAGTCGGCGTCGGTGCCCGCGGCCAGGCCGTTGGAGGTGCCCTGGCAGATGAGGTGTTCCGGGAGGACGGTCAGCGCCAGGTAGGCGAAGACGGCGGGCACCCACACCGGGGCGCCGGTGGTGAGCCAGGTGCCGCGCACCCACGGGTGGTCGACGCGGCGGTCGAACGGGACGTGGCCGAAGCCGGGGGTGGCGTACTGCTCCGGTTCGTAGAGCGGGAACTCGCGCGGGTCGAGCACTTCCCCGTCCAGGTCGGCCGGGCGGGCCCACACCAGCCGGTCCGGGTCGGGCAGGGAGGCCGAGTAGCGCTCGACGGCCTCGCCGACGGCGGAGACCAGGGCGGCGCGGCGGGTGGGGCCGTTGCCCCAACCCGCGGGCGTGGCCCGGGGGGTGCCGTCGGCGTCGAGCAGGTGCGGTGGGGCGGCTGTCGCCACGAACGGCAGGCCGGGGCCGGGGCCCAGGGGGCGGCGCAGGGACAGCCACGGGATGACGCCGGTCAGCGGGTCGACCCAGCCCGCCAGCGCCTCCAGCAGTTCCGCCGGGTCGTCGCCCGGGGGGAGGCCGACGGTGCCGATGCCGTCGGCGCCGCCGCAGACGCCGCAGGCCGGGAGGGGGATCACCCGGTGCCACAGCGGGTCGGCGCCGTCGACCAGTTCGGCCAGGTGGTCGACGAGGTCGGTGGCGCCGTCGAGCAGGGCGGCGACCAGGCACACGACCCGGTCGGGCACCGTGCCCAGCGGCGCCGGGAGCGCGCGCCCCGAGCGGTCCCGGGTGGCCGCGGCGGCGGCGAGCCTGCGGGCCCGGGCGCAGCAGGGGCCACCGGGGCGGCCGGGGACGGCCAGTGGGCCCACCAGCGCGGTGCCGCCGTCGAGTTCCACGGTCAGCGCGCGCAACCGGTTGGCCCGCGCCCACCGCGGGAATTCGACGTCGACCTGGACGTCACCGCCGACGGCCACCGCCAGCCGGGCCGCGGGCGGGACCGGGGCGGCCCGGTCCAGCACGACCCGGTCGCCGAACTCGGCGCGCAGCCTGCGCAGCAGCAGCGCGCGGGTGCCGGGGACGGTCTCGTCCACGGCGGCCTCCTGGTCCAGGACTCCCTCAGCGCGCACGCACCGTCCCCTTGCTCCCGGCCCGGCCCCGGGTTCGGTCGGACACCAACCGGAAGTCGGCGGAGTCGGTGATCCCCCGGAGGACCTCGCAGGTGGACAGTCGCTCGTCGTCGTCGCCGAGCAGCGCCAGCCTGGCGGCGGTGAGCCGCGCGTGCGGGAGGACCCGCGCTTCGAGTTCCCGGATGTCGGGCATGGTGACCTCCTCGCGGGTGACGGGGTCGGGTGACCGCGTCTACGAGGTAGGAGCAAGCATCGGACACCGGGATACACATGTCCAGATCCCGCGGGCAACCATCACCGGCTGTGAGCCGGGGACGGCGTACGGGTGCGCACCGTGCCCGTTCGGGCGGGAACGGGCACGGTGCGCGGCCCGATCGCTCAGAGGACCTTGCCCAGGAACTGCCCGGTGTAGCTCTCCGCGACCTGCACCACGTCCTCCGGTGTGCCCTCGGCGACGACCGTCCCGCCGCCGGAACCACCCTCGGGACCCATGTCGACGATCCAGTCGGAGGTCTTGATGACGTCGAGGTTGTGCTCGATCACGATCACCGAGTTGCCCTTGTCGACCAGGCCGTTGATCACGCCCAGCAGCTTGCGGATGTCCTCGAAGTGCAGGCCTGTGGTGGGCTCGTCGAGGATGTAGACCGTGCGGCCGGTGGAGCGCTTCTGCAGCTCGCTGGCGAGCTTCACCCGCTGCGCCTCACCGCCGGACAGCGTCGGGGCGGGCTGGCCGAGGCGGACGTAGCCAAGGCCGACGTCGACCAGGGTCTGCAGGTGGCGGTGGATGGACTTGATCGGCTCGAAGAACTCCGCCGCCTCCTCGATGGGCATGTCCAGCACCTCGGCGATGGTCTTGCCCTTGTAGTGCACCTCCAGCGTCTCGCGGTTGTAGCGGGCGCCCTTGCAGACCTCGCAGGGCACGTAGACGTCGGGCAGGAAGTTCATCTCGATCTTGATGGTGCCGTCGCCCGCGCACGCCTCGCAGCGCCCGCCCTTGACGTTGAAGGAGAAGCGGCCCGGCTGGTAGCCGCGCACCTTCGCCTCGGTGGTGGAGGCGAACAGCTTGCGCATGTGGTCGAACACGCCGGTGTAGGTGGCGGCGTTGGACCGCGGCGTGCGCCCGATCGGGGACTGGTCGACCTGCACGAGCTTGTCCAGGTGTTGCAGGCCGTTGATCCGGGTGTGCCGCCCGGGCACCTGGCGGGCGCCGTTGAGCTTGTTCGCCAGGACGGTGGCCAGGATGTCGTTGACCAGGGTCGACTTGCCGGAGCCGGAGACGCCGGTGACCGACACCAGGCAGCCCAGCGGGAACGACACGTCGATGCCGCGCAGGTTGTGCTCGCGGGCGCCGACGACGGTCAACTGCCGCTTCTTGTCGACCGGCCTGCGGATCTCCGGCACGTCGATCTTGCTGCGGCCCGCCAGGTACGCGCCGGTGAGCGACTCCTTGTTGCGCAGCAGGTTCTTGAAGGTGCCGCTGTGCACGACCTTGCCGCCGTGCTCGCCCGCGCCCGGTCCGATGTCGACGATCCAGTCCGAGGTGCGGATGGTGTCCTCGTCGTGCTCGACGACGATCAGCGTGTTGCCCAGGTCGCGCAGCCGGGTCAGGGTCTCGATGAGCCGGTGGTTGTCGCGCTGGTGCAGGCCGATCGACGGCTCGTCGAGGACGTAGAGCACGCCGACGAGACCGGAGCCGATCTGGGTGGCCAGCCGGATGCGCTGCGCCTCGCCGCCGGACAGGGTGCCGGAGGCGCGGTCGAGGGACAGGTAGTCCAGGCCGACGTCGAGCAGGAACCGCAGCCGGGCCTGGATCTCCTTGAGCACCGCGCCCGCAATCATCGACTCGCGCTTGCCCAGGGTCAGCGCGTCGAGGAACGCCGAGCACTCCCCGATCGACATGGCCGACACCTCGGCGATGGACCGGTCGCCCTGGGCGTGTTGGAGGGTGACCGCCAGGATCTCCGGCTTGAGCCGGGTGCCCTGGCAGGCCGGGCAGGGCACCTCCCGCATGTAGCCCTCGTACTTCTCCCGCTGCGACTCGGAGTCGGTCTGCTCCTGGCGGCGCTCCAGGAACGGGATCACGCCCTCGAACGCGGCGTAGTACGAGCGCTGGCGGCCGTAGCGGTTCTTGTAGCGGATGTGGACCTGCTCGTCGACGCCGTGCAGCACCGCCTTCTGCACCTTCGCGGGCAGCCGCCGCCACGGGGTGTCCATCCGGAACCCGAGGGCCTCCGACAGCGAGGTGAGCAGCCGGGTGAAGTACTCCGCGGTCTGCCCGCCCGCCCACGGGGCGATCGCGCCGTCGAGCAGCGACAGCTCGTCGTCGGGGACGACCAGCTCCGGGTCGACCTCCTTGCGGATGCCCAGGCCCGTGCACACGGTGCAGGCGCCGTAGGGGGAGTTGAAGGAGAACGACCTCGGTTCGAGGTCCTCCAGGCCCAGCGGGTGCCCGTTCGGGCAGGCCAGGTTCTCGGAGAAGCCGCGGCGGCGGCCCGGGTCCTTCTCGTCGAGGTCGACGAAGTCCAGCTCCACCAGGCCGTCGGCCAGGCGCAGCGCGGTCTCCACCGAGTCGGTGAGGCGCTGCTTGGAGCTCGACTTCACCGCCAACCGGTCGACGATGACGGCGATGTCGTGCTTCTCCTGCTTCTTCAGCTTCGGCGGGTCGGCCAGCGAGTGCGCGACGCCGTCGACCAGGGCGCGGGAGTAGCCCTGCGCCTGCAACGAGGAGAACAGGTCGACGTACTCGCCCTTGCGGCTGCGGATGACCGGCGCGAGCACCTGGAAGCGCAGGCCGCCCTCCATCGCCAGCACCTGGTCGACGATCTGCTGCGGGGTCTGCTTGCTGATCGCCTCACCGCAGGTCGGGCAGTGCGGCTTGCCCGCGCGGGCGTAGAGCAGCCGCAGGTAGTCGTAGACCTCGGTGATGGTGCCGACCGTGGACCGCGGGTTGCGGCTGGTCGACTTCTGGTCGATCGACACCGCGGGCGAGAGGCCCTCGATGAAGTCGACGTCCGGCTTGTCCATCTGGCCGAGGAACTGCCTGGCGTAGGCCGACAGCGATTCGACGTAGCGCCGCTGCCCCTCGGCGAAGATGGTATCGAAGGCCAGGCTCGACTTGCCGGAGCCGGACAGCCCGGTGAAGACGATGAGGCTGTCGCGGGGCAGGTCGATGTCCACGCCGCGCAGGTTGTGCTCCCGGGCGCCGCGAACGACGAGGCGGTCGGCCACTGAGGTCCCTTCGGTAGAAACTGCTGGTCGAGCTGCCGGTGGGTGGCGTGCGGACCCTGGTCGAGGGCGCGCGGGAGTGCGGGTGGCACCCACTTCGGTGGCAGGCGGTCATGCTAGGACGGGGCACCGACAATTCTCGCCGACCGCTTCCCGGCCCGCATTCCACCCCGGGTCTACCCGCCGGTAACACAACGGCGCCTACCCTGGTGGTGGTGACGGGCGCGGCGCCGCGTCCGCACGACTGGCAGCCGGGGGTCTGGATGAGCGCAGCGAGCACGTCGGCCGGTTCAGCGGTGGACCGGGGCGGTCCGCCGGACCAGCGTACGCCCGACCACCCGACGGCGGCCGAGCGCGCCGCGTCGGCGCACGAGCTGCTCCGGCAGGCCTGGGCGGTGCTGCGCGAGCGGGTCGCCGGGCTCGACGAGGACGCGTTCCGGGCGCCGAGCCTGCTGCCGGGGTGGAGCAGGGCGCACCTGGTGAGCCACCTCGCGCGCAGCGCCGACGCCCTGGTGAACCTGCTCACCTGGGCCAGGACCGGCATCGAGCACCCCGCCTACCCCAGCCGGGCCGACCGCGACGCCGACATCGAGGCGGGCGCCGACCGGCTCGGGCAGGTCATCCGCGAGGACCTCGGCGCCGCGTGCGACCGCTTCCACGTCGCGGTCGAGGGCCTGGCCGACGACCAGTGGTCGGCCACGGTCGCGCACTACACCGGCCGCGCGTTCCCTGCGGAGCAGGTCGTGGAGATGGCCCTGTTCGAGGCGTGGAACCACCTGGTCGACCTGGACGTGGGCGTGGGGTACGCCGACGTGCCGGACGCGGCGCTGGAGCGGCTGCTCGACCACGCCGTCCGCCCGCACCTGGCGCGGTCGGACGGCGAACCGGTGGTGCTGGTGGCCGAGCTGGCGAGCGGGGTTCAGCGCCGCTGGGAGCTGGCCATCGCGGCGGCCCCGGGGTCCGAGGAGCTGCGCGGTTCGGGCACCGCGGTACTGGCCTGGCTGACCAGGGGCGACGCGTCCGGCATCAGCGGGGAGCCGCCGGAACCCGCCGCCTGGGGCTGAGGCACCTGGGGCAGTTCGCGCAGCGCCTCGGCCGCCGCCAGCGCGGTGGCCTTGGCCGCGGCCCAGCGCCGCGGCCAGACCGTCGTCAGCCAGCGGTGCGCGGGCGCCTCGACCAGCCGGGTCATCGCCCAACCGGCCACCACGGCCATCGCGGTGCACAGGACCAGCCTGCCCCAGGCGCCGACCCCGGCGTCGAGCAGGAACCGGGCGAGCACGAAGCCCAGTTCCTGGTGCACCAGGTAGACGCCGAAGGAGATGCCGCCGAGCCAGCGGATCGGCCCGGCGAGCGAGCGCAGCACCGGCAGGTCCCAGTCCGGCCCGCCCGCGGCGGCCACGATGCCGAGCAGGATGACGCCGAAGGCGATCGTCGACGGGGTGTCGGCGAAGTAGGCGTGCGCGTCCTGGGCGACCAGCGCGGCCAGCAGGTAGAGGGCCAGGTGCGTGCCGGAGAACCGGCCCCTGGTCCACAGCCAGATCGCCGTGCCGACGCCGAAGAGCGCCACCCGGTGCAGCGCGAGGCCGTCGAACGCCGAGATGACCCACTGCTGGGCACCGTCGCCGCGCCACAGGAACCGGATCACCAGCGGGGCCACCACCAGGGTCCACAGCAGCACCGGAAGCTTCGCGCCGCGCCCCCAGCCGCGCGGCCACAGCAGCGCCGCCACGAAGAAGGCCATCACCTGCACCGGCAGCGTCCAGTAGGAGGCGTCGACCCAGTGGAACCGCGGGGACCACGCCTGCACCAGGAACAGGTTCGCCAGCAGGTCGGTCGGGGTGGGCAGGTACCAGCCGAACAGCGGCGCGACCGCCCGGGACACGGCGTAGGTCAGCACGACCGCCACCAGGTACGCGGGCAGCAGCCGGGCCAGCCGGTTCCACAGCCAGGTGCCGGTGTTGCCGCGCCGCACGGTCACGCAGACGAAGTACGCGGAGATCACCAGCAGGGTGCTCGCGCCGAATTGCAGCGGGAGCACAAACGGGTAGGGGCCCAGTTCGGCGTGGTTGATCGGCGACTGGTGCGTGATGTGCTGGATGACGACCGAGTAGACGGCCAGCACCCGGATCACGTCCCAGCTGATCTTGCGCGGGGACCGCTTCTGGTTCGCTGTCTCAGTGGTGTCCACGTGCTCACAGGTGCTCGGCGACGGGGGCTTGGTTAGCAGGTCACGCGTCGGTAACAGGGTACGTTCCCCGGATACACGGATCTGAAACGGGTACCCGGCCCGACTGTGCGCTAGCGTCGGTCGGCGTGGACTTCCTCGACGACTACACCGGCCACGTCGACCCCGGTGGACCGGCAGCCCGGCGCACCCTCGGCACCCTGGAGGTGACGAAGGTCTCGGTGGGTCCGATGGACAACAACGCCTACCTGCTGACCTGCCCCGCCACCCGCGAGGCACTGCTCGTGGACGCCGCCAACGACCCGGACCGGCTCTCGGACCTGATCGGCTCCGGGCCCGACCGCCCCACCCTGCGCACCATCGTCACCACCCACCAGCACGGCGACCACTGGCAGGCCCTCGGCGCCATCGCGGGCAAGTTCGGCGCCGAAACCATCGCCCACAACGACGACGCGGGCCCCCTCCCGGTCCCCCCGGACCGCCTCGTCATCAACGGCGACAAGATCCGGGTGGGCGAGGTCGAGCTGGAGGTCATCCACCTGCGCGGCCACACCCCCGGCTCCATCGCCCTGCTCTACCGCGACCCACAGGGCACCCCCCACCTGTGGACGGGCGACTCCCTGTTCCCGGGCGGCGTCGGCAAGACCACCCTCCCGGAGGACTTCGAGTCCCTCATCAACGACGTCGAACACCGCCTCTTCGACACCCTCCCGGACGACACCTGGTTCTACCCCGGCCACGGCGACGACGGCACGCTGGGCAACGAGCGCCCCAAGCTCCACATGTGGCGCGAGCGCGGCTGGTAGGTGAGTGCTGAGTGCTTCGGCAGGTGGGCGGGCGTCCCTTGCCGGAGCACTCAGATCGCGATCACCACGAGCATGCCGCCCAGACCGGCGAAGTCAGCGGCATTGCGCATGTGGAGCGGGAGGTCACGGATCTCCACCCGATCGGTCGCTGTCGAGGGCACCTCGCTCTCGGACGATGGAGTCATGACCATCCGGCCGCTGGCGGCGCTGAAGAGCAAGGTGGGGGAACTCGAGGCGATCGGCCACCTACCTGCCGGGGACTCGCCCCGGGCGCGGGTCCTGCTCGAACTGACGGACAGGGTGCGGGTGACCGACCGGGCGAAGGTGTTCCCCGCGCTGGTCGAGGCAGCGGCGTCGATGGCGGCGGCCGGGGAGCCACTGTGGGTCGATGGCCACCTGGTGGGGGCGGACGGCCCGTTGGCCCGGCAACCGGGTGGCGTCCTCCAATTCCTGGACCGCGAGGTGGAAGACCGGCTGGGACTGTGGGGGGAGGACCGCCCCGCGCTGATCCCCGTCGTGCGAGACCATGCGTCCCCCGAGGAACTGCGCACCGTGGCACTCCTGCGTGAACACCGCTCCCGCGACGTGGTTGTCCGGATCGGCCAGAACGCGCCGATCGCCGAGCTGGCGGGCAGGCTGCGGGACATCACCCGACGTATCGGGGACCAATCCGGTGCCCTGCACGCGGTGATCGACCTGGGTTTCCTCGATCCGCCGAGCCGTGAGCGGGTCGATCGGGTGGCGGGGTTGGCCGAGTGGCTGGTCGCGCGGTTCGGGCCGGGGTCGACCACCCTGCTCGCGGGTTCGATCCCGGCCAGCCGGTCGGGCTACGCGACCACGGTCCGCGAGCGGCCGGAAGCTGCGCTCTGGCAGGTGGTCAACGACCGGGTGGAGATCGGCTACGGCGACTACGGCGTCGCGCACCCCGTGGCGCAGCCGCTGAGCGGGTCGGTGGCCACGATCCCGAACCCATACCTCTTCTACACCGTTCCCGGGCGGACACTCGCATTGCGCCGACAGGTGCCCAAGGCGGACCGGTTGTCGCAGTCGAACGCGCTGGGGCGGGCGTTCACCGACATCGCCGAGGAACTGGTCAGCCGCTCGGACTTCGCCGGGTCGCACTACTCCTGGGGTGACGAGCAGCTCGACCGCTGCCGCACGTCGGATGGGCGGGGGTTCGGCAGCGCCACGCGGTGGGTTGAGATCGCCACGTCCCACCACCTCGCACACCTGGCCCGGCGTTCGGCGGACTGGTGATCGGGCGACACCCCGGACAAGATTCCTGTCCGCTGTCGCCTGGCGCGGCTGCCCATCCGGGCATGTCACTACCGGAACAGCGCACGGCCATGCGTCTGACCGATACGCGCTAGGTTGATTACCCAGGGTCACAGACGGGGGGTGCGGCGTGCCGGGTGCGGTGGAGTTGGTCGCCGGGGTGCCCGGGTTGGATGCCGGGCGGCGGCGGGTGCTGGCGGCGCTGGTGGAGCACACCGCGACCGGGGGCGGGTTGTTCGTCCGGGTGGGGCGGGCGGTGGGTGAGCCGGACGCATTCCAGGTCAGCCGTGGTGGGGTGCGCGCGGTGGTGGTCGACGACCTGGCGCCGGGTGCCGAGGTCGGGCGGGCGCTGGTGCGCCACGCCGAGGAGCACTGTGCCGGGCTGCGCGGGCCGGGTGGGCGGGAGTTGCCGTCGACGGCGGTCGGGGTGGTGTGGGTGCGGCCCGGGGCCGATCCCACCTGGAGTCGGGACGACCGGCTCTACCAGGCGGTGAACGAGACCGGGTTGGCCGCGTTCACCAGCGGTGAGGCCCGGCACCTCAGCGCGTCCGCGGCGAACCGGATGGCGGGTGAGTTGGCCAAGCGGTTGCGCGCCTACCGGCGGTTGTCCGTCGAGCCCACCCCGCCCGCCCCGGAGCAGGGGGAGCTGCTCGACGGCGGCGCGGTGGTGTCGGACGTGGTGGATGCCGCGCGGGATCGGCCGTTCGAGAGCTGGTTGACGTTCCTGCACCCCTCCCAGCGCAGGCTGGTGACCCGCCGCTACAGCGGTCCGGCGCGGATCAGTGGGCCCGCCGGGACGGGCAAGACCGTGGTGGCGCTGCACCGGTTGCGCCACCTCGCCCGCAGGCACAGCGGGCCGTTGCTGTTCACCACGTTCGTGCGCACCCTGCCGGAGGTGCACGCGCGCGCCTTCCACACGCTGGCACCGGAACTCGACGGCCGGGTGGAGTTCACCAACCTGCACGCCTGGGCGGTGGAGTTCCTGCGCGCCCGGGGCACCGCCGTGCTGCTCCAGGGCAAGCTGGTCGACGCGGCATTCGCCCAGGCGTGGCTGCGGGAGCGGGTGCACCTCGAACCGGTCGAGCCCACCTCCGGCTACTGGCGCGACGAGTTGACGCAGGTGATCGGCGGGCGCGGGGTGGGCACCTTCGAGGAGTACCTGGCGGTGCCCAGGCGCGGGCGCCGCCTCCGCCTGACCGTGTCCCAGCGCGAGGCGGTCTGGCGCCTGCACGACCGCTACCGCGACGAGCTGGCCCGCCGGGGCGCCTGCGACTTCACCGACGTGATCACCCTGGCGGACCGCGAGGTCCGGCGCCGCCCACCGGAGCGCCCCTACGCCGCCGTGGTGGTCGACGAGGTGCAGGACCTCCCCCTGGTCGGCCTCCGCCTGCTGCACCGCCTGGCGGGCAACGGCCCCGACCGCCTGCTGCTGGTCGGCGACGGCCAGCAGCAGGTCTACCCCGGCGGCTGGCGGCTGTCGGAGGCGGGCATCCCCATCCTCGGCCGCGGCGAGGTGCTGCGCGTGAACTACCGCAACCGCACGGAGATCCTCGACTTCGCCCGCCGCATCGAGGCCACCGACACCATCGACGACCTCGACGGCGGCGCGGGCGTGGCCCTCCGCGACGCCGAGGCCGCCCACTCCCCCGGCGGGACGGTCACCACCTGGCGCGGCACCGACGCGGAACTGCCCGCGGCGCTCGTGGGCGCGGTGCGGGCGCTGCGGGTGGACCCGGACCGCACCGCCGTGATCGCCTTCGGCCGGGGGGCGGTGGCCCGCTGCCGCGCGGTCCTGGAGAGGGCGGGCATCGCGGTCACCCCGCTGGAGCGCTACACCGGCGAACCGGACGGCGCGGTGAAGGTGGGAACCGTGCTGCGCGCCAAGGGTTTGGACTTCCAAGCGGTCCTGGTGGTCAACACCGGCGAACCCCCGGACCGCGACGACGAGGGCGGTCGACTGAGCGAGCGGCGGAAGCTGGTCGCCGCCACCAGGGCCCGCGACCACCTGTGGTGGGCCACGGTCACCCCGAACACCTGACCCCGACGAGGACGAGCAGCTCCGACACGCGCGGCTTGCCCCCGAAACCAAGATCATGTCTGATTGCCCGATGGCCACCACCCGCATCCCGTTCCCCTCGGCGCGTCCGGTCTACCACGCCGTTGAACGCTGGCGGGACCACTGCCTCCTGGCCGACGGCACCCTCTTCCCCGAAACCGGCCTCTTCGCCGACGACGACATCGCCACCCTCGCCAACGGTGAGGCCCTGATCGGCGACTACGTCGAGCAACCGGACACCGGTCGGGGGGACTTCCTCACCAAGCTGCACGGCCAGCTCGCCGAATCCCCCTCCGGCACCGTCCGCCTCGCCGCCGAGCTGCTCTACGTGCACCTGCTCATCGCCAGGAGCAGCGCCGTGGGCGGGCAGCGCAAGCTGGAGCTGGTCAACTCGGTGCTGCACATGGCCGGTTTCACCGCGAAGATCCCCAAGGACCTGGCCGCGGCCCTGGACTCCGGTCTGATCAACCCCGGGCAGGGGTTCAACTCGCTGCGCTGGCGCCAGTTCGCCTACCTCGTCGAGGTGTTCACCGCGATCAAGCGCCTGCCCCGCGCCGAGCGGACCGCGACGCTCACCGACCCGGACGCCTTCGTCGCGTTCCTCGACGGCATCGACGACCAGAGCGCGTGGATCCAGCGGTACTCCCTGGAGCACCTGCTCTTCCCCGACACCTTCCAGCCGGTGGTCAGCCGCGATCACCGGCGGGCGATCCTGCAGCGCTGGCCGACGACCGGCGGCAGTGAGTCCCGCAGGCTGGCCGCCGTCAGCGACAGCCTGGCGCCGAACACCGTCTGGGCCGACCAGGGGTTCGTCAACCTCTACCGCGCACCCCACGTCTGGGAGTGGGGGGCGATCGGCGAACGGTGGAGGACGCTGTCGGCTTGGGCGGGCAGGCTGCTGGAAACGCCCGTTGTCGAGGCGGAACGCGCCGACAAGGTTGCGGCCGCCGCTGCGCTGCGGCAGGTCCGGGAGGGCATCGCGCAGGGGTCGACGACCTGGCTCGACGACCTGCGCAAGGCGTTCAAGCAGGCGAACGTGGTCGGCTGGCGCGACAGCGACACCTTCCTCGCCTGGTTGGCGGACGAGTCGCCCCAGGTGCTCCAGGAGCTGTGGACCGACCCCGGCCCGGAGTCGATCGACCGGTTCCGCGCCCGGGTGCCGAAGGCCGCGGCGGCGACCACCGGCGCGTTCCTCAGCATCGCGGCGTTCCTGCTGTCCGCGGTGGACGTGACCGGGTTCCCGCCGTGGCGGGCGATGGCGGTGTCGAGCGCCCTGACCCGCGTCGGCGCGGCCAAGCCGGAGCCGTCGGCCACCGACGGGGAGCGCTACCTGGTCTTCCTGGTTTTCCTGGACCAGGTGCGGGATCTGCTGGCCCGGTCGGGGAAGCCGCTGGCGGACCGGCTCGACGCGCAGGGCCTGGTGTGGGCGCTGGTGAACCACAACCCGCCCGCCGACTGGTCGCACACCCTGGCGGAGGGGTTCCTCGCCTGGCGCGATGGCAAGAAGACCGCCGTCGACCCGACGCAGGAGGAGATCCTGGTCGTCCCCCGGACGACGGTCGACGCGGTCACGGTCGCGGTCGAACCGGAGCACGACCTGGCCGATCTCGCTGCCGAGCTGTACCTGGACCAGGAATTCCTGGACGAGATCAACGTCCTGCTGAAGGACCGCGGGCAGGTCGTCTTCCAGGGGCCTCCGGGCACCGGGAAGACCTATGTGGCGAGGGAACTGGCCAAGTGGTTCACCGGGTCGCCGGATCGCGTCCACCTCGTCCAGTTCCACGCGTCCTACTCCTACGAGGACTTCGTCGAGGGCTACCGGCCCCGGGAGTCCGGCGGGTTCGTGCGGGTCGAGGGGCCGCTGCTGCGGCTGGCCGAGCAGGCGCGCGCGCACCAGGACGAGCGCTTCGTCCTGATCGTCGACGAGCTGAACCGGGCGAACGTGGCGCGGGTGTTCGGGGAGCTGTACTTCCTGCTGGAGTACCGGAAGGAACCGGCCAGGCTGCTCTACGGCGACACCGACTTCACCCTCCCGCCGAACCTGTACATCATCGCCACGATGAACACCGCGGACCGGTCGGTTGCGCTGCTCGACAGCGCCCTGCGCAGGCGCTTCTACTTCGTGGACTTCCTGCCGACCACGGCTCCGGTGTCCGGCGTGCTGCGCCGGTACCTGGCTGATCACCACCCGCAACTGGGGTGGGTGGCGGAGGTGGTGGACCAGGCCAACAAGCAACTCGACGACCCCGCGGTGGCGATCGGGCCCAGCCACTTCCTGCGGCCCGACCTGTCCGAGCAGTGGGTGCGGCGGGCGTGGAAGCACGCGGTGCTGCCGGTGCTGGCCGAGCACTTCCACGGGATGCCGGGGCGGCTGGCGGAGTTCGACCTGGACCGGTTGCGGGAGGAGGTGGACCCGGCCGGTGCGGACGCTGTCGCTGCGGGAGCGCAAGAGGACTGACCTCGACCTGACCGACGCCGAGATCGCTGTGCTGCGCGAGCGGTTCGGCTGCACGGTGGAGCGAGTGGCCGGGCGCTACCGGGTGACCCCCGGTGACAAGGTCGGGAGCTGGACCGGCGGCGGGCTGCACGTCGTCGTGCGGCCCAAGCTGGCGATCGCCCGGGTGCTGACCATGCTGGACTACACCGCGCGCGGCGGCCCGGCCGGGGACGAGCTGTCCGGGCTGGCCGAGCACGACCTGACCTCCGGCGTGGCCGCCCTCTACGCCCGGCTGTGCCACCGGGCCACCCGGCGCGGGGTCCTCTCGGGCTACCGGGAGGCGACCGACACCCTGCACACCGTGCGCGGCCGGGTGGACTTCGCCGCGCAGGTGCGGCGGGCCGCCCCCGGGCTGCCGCTGGCGGTCGACTACCAGGAGTTCGACACCGACGTACCGGAGAACCGGCTGCTGGTCGCCGGGTTGGAGGTGCTGCGGGCGGCGCCGGTCCACGTCCCCGAGGTGCGGCGGGACCTGCACGGCCTGCGGCTGCGGCTGGCCGACGTGCCGCCCGCGGCGGAGCTGTCACCGATCCGGTGGACGCGGCTCAACGAGCACTACCGGCCCGCGGTGGAACTGGCGCGGCTGCTGGTGGCGCACCGGTCGGTGGACCTGCGGCACGGGGGCACCGCCGCGCCCGCGTTCGTGCTGGACATGGGGAAGGTGTTCGAGGACTTCGTCCGGTGCGCGGTCCGGGTTTCCCTCGGCGTGGCGCCGGAAGACTTCCCCGACGGGGAGGACGGACCGCAGCAGACGCTCGACCAGGCCGGGAAGGTGGTGCTGAAGCCGGACCTGGGCCTCGTCGGGGGCGGCGGGCGCGAGTTCGTCGGAGAGGTCAAGTACAAGCGGGACACCGGCGCGGGTAAGGCGGACGACCGGTACCAACTGCTGGCCTACGCGGTGGCCACCGGTTTGCCGGAGGCGACACTGGTCTACGCGTGGGGGCCGCAGGACGTGGTGGAGCACCGGGTGCGCGGCCTGGACGTGACGCTGCACCTGCGGCACCTCGACCTGTCCGTGCCGGAGGCCGAGCTGTTCGCGCGCATCGACGCGCTCGCCGAGCACGTGCGCGGGTGTCGGCGGCGGGCAGGCGCACGATCGCGGGCATGAGGTCCACGGCGACAGTCGGCCTGGCGCGGCGGAGGCGCGGGGGGCGGAAGCCGTGGCCGAACCGGGTGCTGCGGCAGGCGCTCGCGCTGGAGGGGTGAGCGCCTGCCGCGGCCGGGGTGGGATCAGCCCCAGATCGACGTGACCCACTCGGGGTGGTCGATGAACGGGTTGCGGTTGTGCTGGTAGGTGTCGTAGATGACCTGGTTGCGCCGCTTCTCGAAGGCGTCCGGCGGGTCCTGGGCGTTCCACTGCTTGAGCACCGACAGCTTGCCGATGTTCGGGTTGCTGGTGTTGGAGGTGCTCTCGTTGACCTCCAGGTCGGCCCAGCCGTCGCCGCCCTCGTAGCGGACGGACATGTAGAAGATCATCCGGGCGACGTCGCCCTTGACCGCGTTGCGGGGTTCGAAGGAGTCGGCGTCGGTGTAGCTGCCGGAGGCCTCGGCGACGGGGGAGCCGCCGTTGTCGAAGTCCTTGTTGCCGCGGGTGGAGTTGACCGAGACGTCCTCGGGGCGCAGGTGGTGGACGTCGGTGCCGGGGCCGGTGGCGGTGCCGAAGTCGCCGTGGGACTTGGCCCAGACGTGCTCGCGGTTCCAGTCGTCGACGCCGCCGCCGTTGGTGGACTTGGACTGGGAGCGGCCGGAGTAGACCAGGATGACGTTGCCGCTGTTGTTCGGGTCCTGGTCGGTGTTCTTCAGCGCCGTCCACACCGCGTCGTAGCTGAGCTTGGTGACGCCGGTGCTGATGATGTTGTGCAGCGCCGACTCCAGCGCGGGGCCGGTCTTGCCCAGGGCGCTCGCGTAGTAGGTGCTGTCGTAGTCACCGCTGCCGCCGCCGGGGGCGCTGGTCGGTGGGGTGGTGGTGCTCGACGGCGGGGTGCTGCCGCCGACCGTGGCGAAGGCGGTGGTCGAGGTCAGGCCCGGGTGCGAGAAGTAGGCGCTCAGCGTGCCGGTGACGTCGATCTGCTTGCCCAGCAGGGAGGGGTTGGACTTGAGCCCGTAGCCGGAGCGGTGGGCGGTGGAGATCTGCACGTAGATCATCCGGGTGGTGCCGGTCTCGGCCGCGGTGTCGGCGATGGCCAGCGCGTAGTCCGAGGGGTAGTTCGACCGGACCACGGTGTTGGTGGCGGTCGGCTGCCCGACCACGTAGCCGCGGACGGTGGCGGTGCCGCCGCCCTGCTGCGCGATGGCCTGGGCGACGGTGAGCGGGGTGGCGGCGCCTGCGGCAGGGACCTGCAGCGCGACCATGGTGGTGAGGACGGCCACGAGGGCCGAGAACGTGGATAAGAGGGTCCAGCGGCGTTGTCGCACGGGCTTGGGTCCCTTCCCCGACGGCCGACCCACCGGGGTCGACACAAAGTGACTAAGCGTTCACGATCGAGTGAAGGCTGCCACGGGATAACGCTCTATGGCGTGAATTTGGCGCGGCGTTCCGGTGTCGATCAGCGAACCGGGTCGGAAAGGTCCACCCGGACCGGGCCACTCGGCCGAACCCGGTTCGGCAGGAGGGCGGACATGAAAGCGCGGCCCTGCCGTCGGGGGGTGGCAAGGCCGCACCCCCTACGTCGCTCGGGTGCGGGGCGGTGTTACCACCCGCGGCGTTCCCGTTCGACGAGTCCTGTCGGCACACCGGCCCCGGCGGGGGTGACCGCGCGTCGCGGCGGCGCACGCGGGAGGATGCAGCGGCAAGCACAACGAGGTATTGGAGCAGAACATGGCGCTGGAGAAGCCCGAGATCGACCGCCCCGACGGCCCGCCGCCCGCGGAGCTGGTGATCGAGGACATCACGGTCGGCGACGGCGACGAGGCGAAGGCGGGCCAGGTCGTCAGCGTGCACTACGCCGGGGTCGCGTTCTCCTCCGGCGAGGAGTTCGACGCCTCCTGGAACCGCGGCGAGGCCTTCCAGTTCCCGCTCGGCGCCGGTCGCGTCATCGGCGGCTGGGACCAGGGCGTGCAGGGGATGAAGGTCGGCGGGCGCCGCAAGCTGACCATCCCGCCGCACCTGGGCTACGGCGACCGGGGCGCGGGCACGGCCATCAAGCCGGGCGAGACGCTGATCTTCGTGGTGGACCTGCTCGGCGTCCGCTGAGCCGCGCGCTGGTGGGCAGGCTCAGGACCGGGCCAGGTCGAGGCGGTCCACCAGCGCCAGCACCGCGCCCGGGTCCTCGACGTGCGCGTTGTGCCCCAGGCCGGGCAGGGTGACCGGGTCGTCCACGAGCGCGGCGAGGTGGTCCACCGGGGACATCGGGTCGTGCTCCCCCGCCGCCAGCACCACCGGGCAGCGCGCCGCGCGCAGCAGCCCCACCGCGTCCGGGGCACCGACCGCGAACGCCCGCGGGTCGAACGCCGCCCGCCACCGGCCGTCCACCCGGACCACCGATCGCGGGTCCGCGCCCGGGCCCGGCAGCCCGGCCAGCTTCACCGCCCAGGACTCCGCCTCGGCGCGGGTGTCGAACGCGCGGGGCGGGCGGGCGGCGAGCGCGGCGGCCTTGGCCAGGTCGTCGCCGGTCCACTCGACCTTGATCCCGACGCCCACGACGCCTTCGACGTCGAGCCCGAACCAGCCGCTGGCCAGGGTCAGCGCCAGCACCCCGCCGAGCGAGTGCCCGACGACGACGTAGCGGCGGGTGGGGTCCACCTCGACCCCGGCGGCGAGGGCGCCGAAGGTGTAGCGGCGCAGGGGTTCCGCGCCGCCGTGCCCGGGCAGGTCGACCGCGACCGCGTCCCCCGGCCAGCGCTCGACGACACCGTCCCACACGGCCGCGGTGGCGCCGAGACCGTGCAACAGCAGCAGCGTGGGGTGGCCCATCGCGCCATGCTACTCAGCCGGGGGCGACGTGCTCCAGCCAGAAGTCCAGCAGCGCCGCGCCACCGTCGACCGCGATCCCGTTGTCGGGCAGCGGGTTGCGCCGGTGGACGAGCAGCAGAGGTCCGCAGTCAGCCCTGCTCCCGACCCGGGGTGATTTCGCGGTGGATGGCCGCGTGCAGCATGCCCAGGCCGCGGTCGAGGTCGGCGCGGGTGATGGTGAGCGGTGGGGTCACCTTGAGCACGGTGTCGCGGCGGCCGCAGGTCTCCAGGATCAGGCCGCGGTCGTAGCAGTCGCGTTGGATGCGCGCGGCGGCCTCGGGGGTCGGGGTGTCGACGCCGACGACCATGCCGCGGGCGCGGGTGGGCAGGCCCAGGGCCCGCACGTCGGCGGCGAAGCGGGCCATCCGGTCGCCGTGCAGGGCGAGGCGGGCCAGGAAGGCCGGGTCCTCCCACAGGTCGAGCGCGGCGGCCCCGGCGACGAAGGCGAGCTGGTTGCCGCGGAAGGTGCCGGTGTGCTCGCCGGGTTCCCACACGTCCAGCTCCGGGCGCAGCAGCAGCACCGAGATCGGCAGGCCCGCGCCGCCCAGCGACTTCGACAGGGTGATCGCGTCCGGCACGATCCCGGCGTGCTCGAAGCCGAAGAACCGGCCGGTGCGCCCGCAGCCCGCCTGGATCTCGTCGCACACCAGCGGCACACCTCTGGCTGCGGTCAGCTCCCGCAACGCGCGCAGCCAGTCCGCCGACGCCGGGTAGACGCCGCCGTCCATCTGCAGCGACTCGACCAGCACCGCGGCGGGCGGGCCCGCGCCGCCGCTGGGGTCGTCGATCAGGTGCGCGAGCACGGCCAGGGAGTCGAAGCGGCCGGTGGGGCCGTCCTCGTAGGGCAGGAACAGCGTGTCGCCGCCGAGGTGGTGCCCGCCGCGGGCGGCGCGGGAGCCGGTGACCGACAGCGAGCCGTGCGACATGCCGTGGAAGGCGCCGGTGAAGGCCACGACCTGGCGGCGGCCGGTGGCCTTGCGGGTGACCTTGAGCGCGGCCTCGACGGCGTCGGTGCCGGTGGGGCCGCAGAACTGGACCCGGTGGTCGAGGCCGCGCGGGGCCAGCACCACGTCGCGCAGCCGCCGCAGGAAGTGCCGCTTGGCGGTGGTGTGCAGGTCGAGGCCGTGCAGCAGGCCGCCGGAGTTCAGGTACTCGACGAGCCGAGCGACCATCCTCGGGTCGTTGTGCCCGTAGTTGAGCGCACCGGCGCCGCAGAAGAAGTCCAGGAACTCGCGGCCGTCCTCGGCGACGAGGGTGCTGCCGCGCGCCGAGGTGAACACGGCGGGGAACTTGCGGCAGTACAGCCGGACCCGCGACTCCACCTCGTCGAAGACCGACGAACCCGCCGACCCCACCTGCCCGGACTCCACTGCCGCAACGGTCATGCCCGGGGAACGTACTCCTGCCGCCACGGAAAGCGACGATCGGCTACCCAGAGATGCGACCGGCCGCACACCCGGGACGGGGTGCGCGGCCGGTGGGAGCAGCCGGGCGGGTCAGCAGCCGCCGCAGTTGTAGTAGGTGATGTCCCAGTGGTTGCTCTCCAGGTAGTAGATGTTGCCGCTGCCGGAGCGCCACTGGTTGCCGCCGATGGCGGTGAAGTTGCGCTGGATGTAGCCGGTGACGCAGGAGCTCAGGCTGATGTCGATCTTGTAGCCGTTGTAGTGGCTGTAGGTGCCGCTGGCGTGGCCGACCTCGGTGCCGCCGGTGATGTTGACCGCGCAGCCGCTGGCGCTCTTGAACGTCTGCCCGCCCTGCACGGTGGTGAGGTTGATCTGCTCGAACGAGGTGCAGGTGGAGTTCTGCCGGTCGCTGCAGTTGCCGCTGGAGGACCAGGTGATGCCGGAGGAGCGGAACCGGGAGGCGGCGTCGCTGTGGCTGAGCTTGGTGACCTGGATGGAGATCGGGGCGTCGGCCGGGGCGATCACCGGGTCGTGCTCGCCGCCGGTGGCCGACGCCGAGGCGAAGCCGGTACCGAGGGCGAGCGCGGCGACCGCGGAGGCGGCGACCGTGGCGAGGCGGAGCAGGGCAGTGCGCATGGGGACGGGTTCCTTCCGGTGGCAGCCGCCACCGGCCCGGGGGCGCCGGGCCGGGGTGGGGGCCTGCGACGAGGACAGGAGAGCGGGCCGCCGACGGCCCGGTGGTTCACGCGGGGTCCGGGTCAGCCGGTGCGTCGCTCCCAAGGCGGAAGCGTAATGCGCTCCCCCGGGCCCGCCCAGGGGTTCGGCCGGCTATTTTCCAACCGACCACCCCTATGTTTCGGAAGCTAAACCCCAACCGCCGTCCGCCGGTCCGCCCGTCGCCGGTCGAGCACGGCGACGACGAGCGCGAGGGCGATGAACGCCACCGCGCACCCCAGCGCGGTCGCAGCGGCGTGCGAGAAGCTGCCGGTGGCGGCGAGCACGGCGTGGAAGACGGTGCTGAGCACGGCCGTGCCGACGGCGGTGCCGATCCGCTGACCGGTCTGCAACAGCCCGCCCGCCACCCCCGCCATCCGGTTGGGCACCTCCGCCAGGGTGAGCGTGGTGTTCGGCGAGATCACCGCCCCACCCCCGATCCCGGCGACGAGCATCGGCAGGACCATCCACCACACCACGGCGGACCCACCCACCACCAGGGTGATCAGCGCGACCGCCCCCAACCCGACCGCCACCAGGCACAACCCGACGACGCTCAGCAGCCGCCCGAACCGCTCCACCAGCCGCCCGGCCACCGCGGACGACACCGCCGACCCGAGCGCGAACGGCGTCACGGCGAGACCGGACTGCAATGGCGTGAAGCCGAGCCCGGTCTGGAAGTAGAGCG
Organism: Actinokineospora sp. PR83; assembly: GCF_021056305.1. Taxonomy (NCBI): domain Bacteria; kingdom Bacillati; phylum Actinomycetota; class Actinomycetes; order Pseudonocardiales; family Pseudonocardiaceae; genus Actinokineospora; species Actinokineospora sp. PR83. Next base: position 45,620 of record NZ_JAJCXD010000065.1, on the reverse strand, counting down.
CGAACACGAGCCAGATGCCGGTGAACCCGCAGAAGTACGCCAACCCCAGCCCCAACCCCGAGACGTAGCCGGGTGTCCCGGTGAACAACCGGGTGTCCATCAGCGGCGCCCGGTCCCGCCGCACCACCCGGTGCTCCCACCGCACGAACCCGTACCCCACCGCGAAGGCCACGGGGAACAGCCACCACAGCGAGGCGAAGCTGTCCGCCTCCACCAACGGGAACAGCAGCGCGAGCACGGCCAGCCCCAGCAACCCGGCGCCGACCACGTCGATGTCGGGCCGGTGCCGCCCGCGCACCTTCGGCAGCAACCGCGCCGCGAGCACCAGCGCCACCACCCCGATCGGCAGGTTCACGTAGAACACCCACCGCCAGCCACCGGGATCACCGAACAGCGCGAGGATCACCCCGCCCGCGATCGGCCCCACGGCCGTCGAGATCCCCACCGTGGCACCGAAGATCCCGAACGCCCGACCGCGCTCGGCACCGCGGAACAGGTCCTGGATCAACCCGGAGTTCTGCGGGGTCAGCAGCCCACCGGTGAACCCCTGGAGCAGCCGGGCCGCGACCAGCCACTCCAGACTCGGCGCCGCCCCGGCCAAGGCGCTGGTGAGCACGAACCCGGTGAGGGCGATGAGGAACATCCGCCTGCGCCCCAGCGCGTCCCCGAGCCGCCCACCGGCGACGAGCGACAGCCCGAAGGTCAGCGCGTACCCGGAGATGACCCACTGCACGGCGGAGGGCGAGGCCCCCAGGTCGGCCTGGATGGACGGCAGCGCCACGTTCACGATGCTCACGTCCAGCAGGCTCATGAACCCCGCCGCCTGCGTCACCGCGAGCGCCCGCCACCGCCGGGGGTCGGGCGCTTGGTCGTCATCCACCCACCACACCTACCCACTCCCCCGGGGCCCCACACCCCGGGGAGAGCCGGGCCACCCGGAAGCGCCGCCGCCCCACCAGCCGCCGGCCCAGTGGCCGGCCACGCCGAACCCACCGCGCGCAGCCACGAACCAGCCCGCCAACCGGCGACCTGGCGGCCCGCCACGCCCAACCCCACCATGCGCAGCCGCCAACCGCCCCACAACCGCCAGCCTGGCGGCCCGCCACACCGAGCCTCCCGGGCGCAGCGAAAACCGATCACCCGCGCAACCGCAGGCCCGGCTACGCCAATGCCCGGGTGGGTGGATGTGCTTGGGTGGGGGTAGCGATCATGTGCAAGCCTGCGTGGGCTGTGGGGCATCTCTTCAGCCCCACTCGGTCACACTGGGCGCATGATCGCTGTAGGGGCCCCGCCCAAGCAGATCCACCCACCCGGGCACCACCGACAAACGACCGGCCCTTGAAACCACGGCACGGCCGAGCAGATCCACCCATCCCGGCACCACCACCAAACGACCGGCGCTTTTGAGGTCCTACAGCGCCACAGGCTTCCCACTCGCAGCCGACCGGATCGCCGCCTCGATCGTCTCGGTCAGCACGATCGACTCGGCCACCGCGACCGGCGGCGGCCCGTCGCCGCGCACGCAGTCACGAACCCCGCGGTAGAACGCGAGGTAGTCGCCATCCACCGTGGGAACGACAGTCTCACCACCAGCAGTCATCAGAGTCCCCCACCGATCCTCCCCGTAGACCCCGAACCCCTCCGCGGTCGGCGGGGTGCCCGCCCGAGAAGCAGCCTCCTGCGGGTCCAGCCCCCAACACCGGTAACCCGCGGTCCCACCCGCCACGGCGAAGCGCGGTGTCACCGGCATGGTCACGTTGCTGGCCCGCAGGTACGACCGGACACCGCCCTCGTGGGTGAGCAGGATGGTGGCGTCCTCGGCGACCCGCACCTCCGGCCGCGGCGCCCGGGTCTCGGCGTACACGCTCACCGGGCGGCCGAACAGCACGATCGCCTGGTCGGCCAGGTGGGTGCCGAGGTCGTAGAGGATGTTGGCCATGTCGGCCGGGTCCGGGCTGGCGCGCCAGGCGGAGCGGACCGCCTTGGCGCCGCGCTCGAAGCGGGACTCGAACCGGCCCACCTCGCCCAGGGTGCCGTCCTCGACGAGCTTGCGCACGGTCAGGAAGTCGCCGTCCCAGCGGCGGTTCTGGAAGGCCGTCAGCATCTTCCCGGTCTGCTTGGCCAGCTCCCCCAGCGCCCGCACCCCGCGGGCGGTGGCGGCCACCGGCTTGTCCACCACGACGTGCAGTCCCGCCTCCAGCGCGGCGGTGGCCTGCTCGACGTGGAACCGGTTGGGCGAGGCGACGACGACCAGGTCGACGTCGCCCGCGTGCCGCCACAGCTCGTCGGCCGACGGGTGCACCACCACGTCCGGGTGGCGGTCGCGGGCGGTCGCGGCGCGCTCCGGGGCGCCGGTGACGACCGCGGTGACCCGCAGGCCGTCGACCGCGTCGACGAACGGGGCGTGGAAGGCGCTGCCCGCCAAGCCGTAGCCGATGACCGCCACCCTGGTCTCGTCCGCCATGGGTCCATCCTCCCGCCGCACCGGCACCGGCGACGCCCGCCGCGCCGCTAAGCCAAGTCCACCATGGTGCTCCGGCGGGGCGTGGGATTCTGCGCGGTACTGGGCGAGTCCTCCGACGCCAGGAGGTGGTTTCCCGCTTCCTTACGCCAGGGGCGGGCCGCCTGGTACACGCAGAGCATCGCCCACAGTTCCTGGGTCACCCCGTCGGGGTCCTGCGAGCGCAGGGTCACCGGGCCGGTCTCCAGGGTGTCGAACAGCGCCTCGAACCGCCACCGGCCGCGGTGCAGCGCGGCAAGCTCGGCCACCGGGGCCTGCTCAGGGTCGAGCAGCGTGGTCACCAGGACCGCGTCCGGCACCTCCAGCACCCGCACCGCCACCGACGAGGCCAGCGGGTCGTGGTCGGGGACCAGCCGGGACAGGAACGTCCCGTCCGGGAGGGGGTGCAGCCGGGGCAGCGGGACGGTCGGGCGCGGGCGCCAGAGCAGGTCGGCGCCGACCTCCGCGGCGGTGCGCCAGAGGTCCTGGGCGCGCGCGGGCAGGTGCGAGACGACCAGGGTGCCCGGGCCGAGCGCGTCGAGCGCGGACAGGCCGGGGTCGTCGGGGGCGGTGCCGACGCCGACGTCGACCAGCACCCCCCGCCCGGGTGAGGCGAGCACCGACAGCCGCACGTCCGGCCCGCCGAAGGCGGCGAGGTTGGCCGGGGTGTCGGCGACGGTGACGGCGCCGCCGTCGAGGGTGCACACCCGCAGCCCGCGCCAGCGCTCGTCGGCGGCCCGGCCGGAGCGCTCGTCGGCCGCGCGGTCGGCGAGCGCGCGGCCCTGCAGCAGCCTGCGCATCACCTCGGGGCCGAGCCGCTTGCGCGCCTTGGTGATCGAACCGGTGCTCGGCGCCGAGCGCTTGCCCAGCGGCACGCCCGCCCAGCGCATCCCCGCGGTGAGCCGGGCCAGCACCGCGTCGTAGCCCGCGCCGCCGAAGAGCCACAGCGCCAGGGTGAAGTAGACCATCGTGCGGGCGGGCAGCGACCGGGACCGTTGTTCGCGGACCCCGGCCGCGTCGATCGCGGCGTCGACCTCGGCGGGCGGGAACGCCTCGATCAGCATCCCGATCGCCACCCGGTCGGACAACCGGTCGCGCGCGGCTTTGGCCGCACGTGTCATTCCGCCCACCAATGGACCTCTCACCCGATGTTGCACCAGCGCACTAAGGAAGTAATGAACCTGTCGATCTTGTCGACCAGTGCGGCGACATGAATAGCATCGGGCACGGCCCCAGCGCCAGAGCCCCCGGGACGCAAAACGATTCGCCGCGTCCTACGCTCGTTTCACCCGGCCGCCGCCTGCGCGGCCGGGCGCGGTTTCCCCGGTTACCCCATTCGGCCCGGAAACCGATCTTCGAGCAGGAGTGCCGACATGTTCTCAATCACGCTGACCGCCCTGGTCGCCGCCCTCGCGGCCGCGATCCCGACCCCAGGCCCGGCCCCCGAGGCGCCGCAGACGCGGATCGCGCTCTCCGTCACCGACGCCGGGGGGCGCACCACCACCGCCGAGCTGCGCTGCGGTCCGACCGGGGGCAACCACCCCGCGGCGAACGCGGCCTGCGCGGCGTTGACCCAGGTGGAAGGAGATCTCTCCGCCCTGCAGGTGAACACCGCGCAGGCGTGCACGCTGGAGTACGCCCCGGTCCAGGCCACGGCCACCGGCCACTGGCGGGGGCGGCCGATCACCTTCGACCGCGCATTCCCCAACGCCTGCGCGCTCCTCGGCAGCACCGGCCCGGTGTTCGCGCTGACGCCGGACCCGACAGTACCCCAATCCGAAGTGGACGGTGCTTTCACGGCAATTTAACGCTCATCCCGTATTCACCTTATCGAGTGACACCGACCGGGTGACTGTGCGAAATCGAGGTTACAGTGGTGCGACATTTCCGGCAGTGATCATCGCCACTGTGCGGCCCGTTCCCACTTCCGGAAACCCGATCGTGGTCTCTTCGTCGATCATCCGCACATCCGGAACCCATTGCCTTTGCCGCCGCCCGGCCCCGGTGCTTTCCCGGGGCCGGGCGACCGGGCTCACAGGTGCCGCGCCCACCAGTCCAGGACGGCGGCGAAGCGCTGGGCGCGGTGGCGGGGCGAACCCGAGCGGGTCAGCTCGTGGCCCTCACCGGGGAAGAGGATCATCTCGGTCTCCACGCCGTTGCGGCGCAGCGCGACGAACATCCGCTGGGCCTGCTCCAGCGGGCAGCGCCAGTCCTGTTCGGAGTGGACGACCGCGAACGGGATGGTGATGGCGTCGGCGTAGGTCAGCGGGCTCTGCGCCGCCAGCGCCCCCGCCCCCGACCCGCAGTAGGCCTCGGCGAACCACCAGCCGATGTCGGACGAGCCGACGAACGACTCCCAGGAGTTGACCGCCCGCTCGCTCCACGCCGCGGTGAACCGCTCGCCGTGGTGGGCGGCCAGCCAACCGGTCATCCACCCGCCGTAGGACCCGCCCATCACCCCGACCCGGTCGGCGTCGAGGTCCGGGCGGTCCAGGACGGCGTCCAGCACGGCCAGCACGTCCACCGCGTCGACCGTGCCCATGGCGCCGATGATGGCCCGGCCGTGCCGCTCGCCGTAGCCCGCCGACCCGCGCGGGTTCGGCAGCACGACCGCGTAGCCCGCGTCGGCGTAGACCTGCGCCTCGTCGTAGAGGCCCCAGCCGTAGTACATGAACGGGCCGCCGTGCACGGCCAGCAGCACCGGGTGCGGGCCCTCCCCCTCGGGCAGCACCAGCCAGCCGTGGGTGGCGTAGCCGTCGGGCGCCGAGGCCTTGATCTCCACCACCGGCCGCAGCCCCTTCGCCCGCAGCGGGGCGCCGAAGTCGGTCAGCGTGCAGGTCTCGTCGCCGGTCACCAGCACCAGTTCGCCCGCGGTGTCCCAGGTGGACACCGTGCAGACGATCCGGTCGCCGTCGGCGGCGAAGCCCCGGACCACCGCCTGCTCACCCGCCAGCAGCGCCAGCTCCGACAGCGTGGCGCCGTCGGCGGCCACCGGGACCCGGCGCAGCTCGACCGCGCCCCGGTTGCGCACGCACACCAGCACCCCGCCCCCGGTGACCAGCGGGGCGGGCCCCTCGCAGTCCACGGTCTCCGGGTCGGTCAGCCTGCGCGGTTCGCCGGGGACGCCGTCCAGCCGCAGCGGCACCGCCCACACCCCGGTGTTGCGGGCCACCGCTTCGGTGCCGGGGAAGTCGTCGCCGAGGTAGACCACCATGCCCTCGGCCACGGCCAGCGGGTACTCCACCGTGCCCGCCGCCCTGGCCACCAGCACCGGCGCCCCGCCCTCCACCGGGACGGCGTAGATGTCGCGGCGCAGCGTGTCGGCCGCACCCCAGTCCCGCTTGGCCGCCACCACCAGGTGCTCGCCGGAGGGCGCCCAGGCGGGCCCGGACGGGTCGGCCAGGCCCTCGGTCAGCTTGACCGGCTCGCCGCCGTCGACGTCGACGACGAAGAGTTGCGGTGCCCGGTCCAGCAGGAAGCCCACGTCGTCGAACCGGTAGTCCAGGCGGGTGATCCGCCGCGGCGCCTCGTCGGCGGGGGCGGGGTACTCGGCGCCGTCGGGGGTGGCGGTGCCGTAGCGGCCCGCCTCGGGGACCCGGGCGGTGAACGCGATCCGCCGCGAGTCCGGCGACCACACCGGGGCGCCCGCGCCCATCGGCAGCGCGGTCAGCCTGCGCGCCTCGCCGCCGTCGACCGCGATGACGTGGAGCTGGGCGGGTGCGGTCGCCGACTCCGCGCGCAGGAACGCCACCGCCGCGCCGTCCGGCGACACCACCGGGGCGGTGTCGCGGAAGCCCTGGGTGAACGGGCGCACCGGGCCGCCGTCGAGTGCGACCCGGTGCAGACCGCCGCGGTAGGTGTTGTCCGCCAGGTCCGGCGCGGTCACCGAGACGAGCAGGAAGTCCCCGCTCAGCGCGGGTGTACCGGGCGTGGCCAGCAGTTCGATGTCCTCAGCACGCACCGCGACGACGTTACCCGACACCTGTCGTGGACCAGGACCGTCGGTTATTCCCAGTCGTCCACAGAAGTGGTGGTCAGCCCTGGTGCCGGGCGCTCTCCTCGGCACCGTCCTGGACCGGATCCCCGTCGCCGCCCTCGGCGGGCAACGGCGTGGGCTCGATCCCCTTGGCCTCGTCGCGCCTGCTCTTGATGATGCTGGCGACGGTGGTGATGGTCAGCACGCCGACGATGACGACCAGCGAGAACACGGTGCCGATCACCGGCACCGGCACCGGCTCGCCGCCGTTGATGAACGACAGCGAGTTGGTGTGCAGCGCCTCCAGCACCAGCTTCACGCCGATGAACGCGAGGATCACCGCGAGGCCGATGGGCAGGTAGACCAGCTTGCGCAGCAGCCCGCCGAGCAGGAAGTAGAGCTGCCGCAGGCCCATCAGCGCGAAGGCGTTGGCGGCGAAGACCAGGAACGGCTCCTGGGTGAGGCCGAAGATCGCCGGGATGGAGTCGACGGCGAAGAGCAGGTCGGCGGTGCCGATGGCGACCATGACGATGAACATCGGGGTGAAGAACCGCTTGCCGTCGAGCTTCACCGTGGTCGCGCCGCCGTGGTACTTGTCGGTGACCGGCAGGATGCGCCGCGCGAAGCGGGTCATCGCGTTCTCCTCGTACTCCTCGTCCTCGCCGAGGCCCTCGCGGGAGAGCTTGACGGCGGTGTAGATGAGGAAGATGCCGAAGATGTAGAAGACCCAGCTGAACCGGGCGATGGCCACGGCGCCGACGGCGATGAACACGCCGCGCATCACCAGCGCCAGCACGATCCCGACCAGCAGCACCTTGTGCTGGTGGATCTTCGGGACGGCGAAGGCGGACATGATGATCAGGAAGATGAACAGGTTGTCCACCGAGAGCGAGTACTCGGTGATGTAGCCGCTGAAGAACTCACCGGCGTAGGTGCCGCCCGAGAAGATCCACACGCCCGCCCCGAAGGCCACCGCGCAGGCGACGTAGAACGCCACCCACCGGCCCGCCTCACCCACGGTGACCTCGTGGGGCTTGCGGTCGACGATCACGAGGTCGATCGCGAGCAGGACGAGCAGGCCGCCGATGGTGGCGAGCCATACCCACAGGGGCACGAACATAGGTCATTTCCTCCGGTTTCGGGCACACGCCGTCACCGGAGGTCTCTTCCGCCGATGTGCCACCACGCGGGGGACACGTCGACCACCGACCCCGGGCCCCCCGCGGGAGGCCGTGCTGACGGAGCCGGTGCGAAGGAATACTCCCCTCCGACACATCTTGCCTGGGCGATTCTCCACGCAGGCACCTGAGAACACCACTCGGGGCGGGGCGCCGTTCGTCACATCCCGACCGGTGGAGCAACCTTCCGGGGTGGACGGTGCGCTCCGACACCGCGGCGGCGGCCATCCGTGGCGGGCGCCCACCCGCTGGGAGGTCTCTCAGGAACCGGCGGATACCGTCCGTGACGTGCCCAGGATCCCCCGCCTCCGCACGCGTCAGGTGGTCGTCGCCGCCGTCGTCCTCGTTCTCGCCGCAGCCGGCGTCGTCTGGCTGACCCGTGGCGACTCCGAGGCACCGGTGTCCACCAGGGACGCGTTCGTCGAGCTGCTCAGCGGTCCGAACCGGGATCAGCCGGTGAAGATCGACACCACCCTCTACCTGCCCGAGACCACGCCCGCCCCGGTGGTGATGGTGGCCCACGGCTTCGGCGGCAGCAAGGACAGCGTCGACGCCGACGCGCGCGAGTTCGCCCGCCGCGGCTTCGTCGCGCTCGCCTGGTCCGCCCGCGGCTTCGGCCGCAGCGAGGGCGAGATCGGCCTCAACGCGCGCGACTTCGAGGTCGCCGACGCGAGCGGGCTGGTGAGCTGGCTGGCCGGGCAGCCGGAGGTGAGCAAGACCGGTCCGGACGACCCGGTGGTCGGGGTGACCGGCGGCTCCTACGGCGGGGCGCTGTCGCTGCTGCTCGCGGGCACCGACAAGCGGGTCGACTCGCTGGCACCGGTGATCACCTACAACGACCTCGGCCAGGCGCTGCTGCCCAACTCCGCGACGACCGGGACCGCGGCGCAGTCCCCGGCGGCCAACCCGTACGCGGCCGACGGCGTGTTCAAGCGCTCCTGGGCGGGCATCTTCTTCTCCGCCGGGCTCGGCGGCGGTGCGGGCGGAGGGCTGGGCAACCCCGGTGCCGAGGCCACCGAACCCGGTTCCGAGGACGACGACTCCTCCGGCGGCGCGGTGGGCACCGCCGACCCGGCCGCCGGTGCCGCGGCGGCGACCCAACCCGACCCCGGCGCAGGCGCCGCGCGGGGCGGCTCCGGCGGAGCGCCGGAGGGCGACGCGTGCGGGCGGTTCACCGCCGCGGTGTGCGCCGCCTACGCCCAGGTCGCCACCACCGGCCGGGCCGACCAGCGGACGGTCGAGCTGCTGCGCTCGGTGTCCCCGGCGGCGGTGACCGGCGCCATCACCCAGCCGACGATGCTGGTGCAGGGCGAGCAGGACACCCTCTTCGGCCTCGACCAGGCCGACGCGAACGCCCGGCAGATCAGCGCGAACGGCGCCCCGGTCAAGGTCGTCTGGTACACCGGCGGGCACGACGGCGGCAGGCCGGGCGCGCAGCTGCGCGGGCAGATCGCCGACTGGTTCGACTTCCACCTGCGCGGTCGGGGCGCCGACCCCGGCACGGGTTTCGAGTACGCGGTCGAGGGCGCGCTGCGCGCCCAGGGCAGCCCGTCGGTGCGCACCGTGTCCACGGACGCCTACCCCGGTCTGACCGGTGGGCAGCCGACCACGCGCACCCGGCTGCCGATCTCCGGCCGGGAGCAGGTGGTGGTCAACCCGCCGGGCGGCAACCCGGCGTCGATCAGCGGCCTGCCCGGGTTCGGCTCGCTGCTCTCCGGTTCCTCCCGGCTGGCGGGCAGGCTCGCGGTCGACCTGCCCGGGCAGGTGGCCCGGTTCACCAGCGAACCGCAGACCCAGCAGCTTCTGGTCTCGGGCGCGAGCACGGTGCGGCTGCGCGTCGCCGCGCCCGCGGGCGCCCCGCCGTCACCGGACGGGGCGGTGCTGTTCGCCAAGCTCTACGACGTCGCCCCCGATGGCACCCGCACGCTGCCCGGCTCGGCGGTCTCGGCGTTCCGGGTGCCGTCGCTGCCCGCCGACGGGTCGCAGGCGGAGGTGACCGTGTCGCTGCCGGGCATCGTGCGCCCGGTCGAGGCCGACCACCGGGTGGAGCTGGCCGTGACCACCACCGACCAGGCGTACGCCACCCCGGCCGTGCCCGCGAGCTACACCATTTCCCTGGCCGAGGACGCGGCGCTGGCCGTGCCGGTGGTGGCGGGCACCCGCTCGTCGACCACCGTGCCGGTGTTCCCGCTGGTGGGCATCGGGGTGGTGCTGCTGGTCTGCGCGGCGGCCGTGGTCGGCGGCGCGGTGCGGCGCAAGCGGGCCGACCGGCTCGACCCGGAGCTGGCCGAGGTGCCGCTGGTGATCGAGAACCTGTCGAAGTCCTACCCGGGCGGGCTCAAGGCGGTCGACGACCTGTCGTTCACCGTGCGGCGCGGGCAGGTGCTGGGCCTGCTCGGGCCCAACGGGGCGGGCAAGACGACCACGCTGCGGATGCTGATGGGGCTCATCCAGCCCACCGCCGGGGAGATCCGGGTGTTCGGGCACAAGATCCGCTCCGGGGCGCCGGTGCTGTCGCGGATCGGCTCGTTCGTCGAGGGCGCGGGTTTCCTGCCGCACCTGTCCGGCCGGGCCAACCTGGAGCTGTACTGGGCGGCGACCGGTCGCCCGGTGGAGAAGGCGCACTTCGACGAGGCGCTGGACGTGGCCGGGCTCGGCGCCGCGGTCGAGCGCAAGGTGAAGACCTACAGCCAGGGGATGCGGCAGCGGCTGGCGATCGCGCAGGCGATGCTCGGCTTCCCGGACCTGATGGTGCTCGACGAGCCGACCAACGGGCTCGACCCGCCGCAGATCCACCAGATGCGCGAGGTGCTGCGGCGCTACGCGGCCACCGGGCGCACGGTCGTGGTGTCCTCGCACCTGCTCGCCGAGGTGGAGCAGACCTGCGACCACGTGGTGGTCATGCACCGGGGCCGGTTGGTGGCCTCCGGGAAGGTCGAGGACATCGTGGCGGGCGGCGGCGAGGCCACGTTCCGGGTCGACGACACCGCCACCGCCGCCGAGGCGCTGCGCGGGGTCACCGGGGTCAACGCGGTGACCGTCGAGGGCGAGCACCTGGTGCACGCCGACCTCGCCGACGGGGTGCCCCGCTCCACCGCGCTCGGGGCGCTGGTGCGCGCCGGGGTCGCGGTCGAGCAGGCCGGACCGAGGCGGCGCCTGGAAGACGCGTTCCTGCAGTTGGTCGGAGAGGAGTCGAGCGGATGAGCGGCGAGAGCGCGAACGGCCACGGGCCGGGGGCGAAGGCGGGCGCACCCGGCGGCTGGAAGGTGCCCGGGAGCAGGCCGGGCGAGTCGGTCACCACCGTCTACACCGACCCGGACGCCATCGACGGCCTGGCCAGGGCGGCCGAGGGCGAGTCGACCGGGTTCGACCCGGACGGCTCGGTCGAGGGCTTCCGCTCGACGCGGACGCTGCCGCTGCGGGTGGAGCTGCTGCGCCAGCTCAAGCGGCGGCGCACCCAACTGCTGCTGGGGTTCCTGGTCCTGCTGCCGTTCATCCTGTGGGCGGCGTTCGAGTTCGGCCAGGACTCCGGCAACCGGCGCTCCGGCGGGTTCGTCGACCTGGCGACCGCGAGCGCGCCGAACTTCGTGATCTTCGTGCTGTTCGCGGCGGGCAGCTTCCTGCTGCCGATGATCGTGGCGCTGTTCTTCGGCGACACGATCGCCTCGGAGGCGTCCTGGTCGAGCCTGAAGTACCTGCTGGCGATGCCGGTCCCCCGGCACCGGCTGCTGCGGCAGAAGGCGACCGCCTCGGCGCTGCTGTCGCTGCTGGCGCTGGTGCTGCTGCCCGCGGTGGCGCTGCTGGTCGGGGTCGTGTTCTACGGGACGGGGCAGGCGGTGAGCCCCACCGGGGACGCCATCTCGTTCGGGGACTCGATGCTGGCCCTGGGCGGGTCGGTCGGCTACATCGCGGTGAACCTGCTGTGGGTGGCGGCGCTGGCGCTGTTCCTGTCGGTGGCCACCGACGCGCCGCTCGGCGCGGTCGGCGGGGCGGTGCTGGTGTCGATCCTGTCGCAGATCCTCGACCAGATCACCGCGCTGGGCGGGCTGCGCGACTACCTGCCGACGCACTTCTCCTTCGCCTGGTCGGACCTGATCTCCACCGACATCGACTGGACGAACATGGCCGACGGCGCGTTCTCCGCCGTGGTGTACGCGGCGGTCTTCGGGCTGCTGGCCGCGCGCCGGTTCCGGATCAAGGACGTCACAAGCTGACCGGCGGCGGCCCGACCGGTGCGCGAACCGGTCGGGCCGCCGACCGCCGGATCGCGGGTGGGGAACGCATTCCCGATTCGGGTCACGCGCGGGCGGTCTGGGATGATCACCGCTGTGGACGACGTCGACTACTACGAGCTGCTCGGGGTGCGCAGGGACGCGTCGGCGGCGGAGGTCAAGTCGGCGTTCCGGGCCCTGGCCAAGGTCATGCACCCGGACGCGGGCGGCACGGCGGGCACGTTCCGGCTGCTGAAGTCGGCCTACGAGACGCTGTCGGACCCGGCCCGGCGCCGCGAGTACGACCGGGCCCCGGCCCCCGAGGTGCCCGCGCCCCGGCCGGAGGCCCGGCGCCGCACCCGCACCTCCTCGCCGCGACCGCGGTTCCGCGATGACCCCTCGTTCGTGCCCGACGGCTGCTCGGTGCCGCCGACGGCGCTGCCCTGGTGGCACCTGACCCGCCACCAGCCCAGGATCTCCGCCGGGCCGGGCCACGCGCCCGCGGTGGCGGCGGTCGCCGGGGTGCTGCTGCTGGCGAGCCCGCTGCTGGCGGTCGGGTCGATGTCGGCGGTGGTGCTGGTGTGCTGGCTGGGCCTGCTGGTGGCGGCGGTGGTCGCCGCGGTGCGGCTGGGGCGGGCGTACGCGCGGGTGGAGCGGGTGCGGGAGGCCGCGGCGGCCGAGTTCGGCGACCGCACCGAGTTCGGCGTGCCCGACCGCGAGCCGGTGGCCGAGCGGCTGACCGCCGAGCTGCTGGCCCGCTACCCGGGCAGGCTGCCCGGTGCCCGGCTGTTCCACGGCCTGTCCCGCCCCGGCTCGGTGTTCGCCGACGTCGAACACGCGGTCCTGTGTGGACATCGCTTGGTGCTGGTGGAGTCGAAGCTGTGGCTGCCCGGGCACTACGAACTCGACGCCGACGGTTCGGTGTGGCGCAACGACCACCCGTTCCGGGGTGGGCACAGCGCGCTCGCGGAGACCGTGGCGGCGTTCGCCGAGCTGCTGCCGGGGGTGGAGGTGCGCGGGGCGCTGCTGCTGTACCCGAGCAGGCAGGGCGCGGTGAGCGTGGACGGAACGGCGGTGGCCGGGGTGTCGCTGTCGGTGCCGGACGACTTCGTGCGCGTGGTCGGGGGCTGGCTGGCCGGGGACTGCGCCACAGTGGACCACCACGTGCTGCGGGTACTGCGCGACCGGGTCCCCTCCGAGGCCGCGGCGGTGTGAGGGGCCGCCGGTCAGCGCGGGTGTCCGGTCCTCAGTGGATGCCCAGGGCGGGGGCCAGGGGACCCAGGCCGGGGGCGGTGGCGGTGCGCTCCGCGGCAGCGCGGAGTTTCTTGCGATCCACTGTGGACAATTCTTCTGCGGTGGCCGCCAGCCTGCGCAGGCCCGCCTCGTCCAGGGTGGTGAGCAGGGGCAGGACGTCGGTGGCCAGGTCGTCGTCGGCGGTGATCGGGTGCAGGAAGGCGGGCAGGCGCGGGGTGGTGATCATGGCGAACAGCGCGGGGAAGTGGTCGTGGCTGTCGCTGTGCAGGGCGACGCGGACGAGGGAGTCCTCGTCCAGGGCGGTGACCACCGCGCGCAGGGTGTGGTCGGGGACGTCGCCGACGAAGCGGCCCATGGTGAGGAAGTCTCGGCGGCGGACCAGCTCGTGGGCCACCTCGACCACCCGGCCGGTGGGCAGGGTGCCCACGATCGGGCCCGCCCGGCGCGGGTCGAGGTGGGTGGCCACGTCGGCCAGGAAGGTGGTGCCGAGCCTGCCCGCCAGGTCCAGTGCCCGCTCCGGTTCCAGCACCGAGGCCACCCTGGCGCACATCACCGGGCCGAACGCCCGCTGCGCCACGCTCGCGGTGATCGCGTTGGGGACCAGCCTGCTGACTGCCGCGATCCGCTCGTAGGCGGCCCGGTTGGCGTCGAAGAGCACCTCGGTGGCGCGCTCGCGCACGGCCCGGACGTCGGCGGGCGGCACCCGCTCCAGGTAGCCGAACCGGGCCGGGTCCTCCCCCAGCAGGCGGGCCAGCTTGGCGACCTCGATGCGGGCGGTCACAGGTCCAGCGCCCGGCGGATGAGCCCGCGCAACACCTTGGGCAACTGCGCCAGCGAGGCCTCGGTGGACTCGTCCAGCTCGGCGCGCTGCCGACGGCGGGCCGAGTGCAGCGCGTCGGCCAGGTCGCGGACCGCGGCCTCGTCGAGCGCCTCCACCGACTCGGGCAGGCGCCCCCCGAACCGGGTCCGCAGCAACGCCACCGACTCGTCCACATCGACCTCCCGCGTCCCTGGACCGACCCACCCCGCACCCGCCGGGGTCACTGCACGCAGAACTCGTTGCCCTCCGGGTCGAGCAGCACGATCCAGTTCCCGATGTTCTCGTGGCGCTCGGCGACCAGGGTGGCACCCGCCTCGACCAGCCGCCGCGCGTGCGCGGTGACGCGCTCCCACCGGCCCTCGTCGCGCGGGCCGTCCACGTGCACGTCGAGGTGCACGCGGTTCTTGGCCGCCTTGTCCTCGGGCACCCGCTGGAACAGGACGCGGGGCCCGTCGCGGTCGGGGGCGACCACCGCGGCCAGGTCGCCCCAGCGCTCCGGTGGCATCCCGATCCGCTCGCCGAACTCCTCCCAGGTGGCGAAGCCGGGGGGCGGCGGCTCCAGCTCGTAGCCGAGCGCGAGCGCCCAGAACCCCGCCTGCCGCCCCGGGTCGAGCGCGTCGAACGTCACCTGGAAACCGAGTGCCACGAGCACCACCTCCGGCCCGCGATCCTACGGGCGGGGACCGACAGCGGGCGGGCGAACCAGGGTCCTAGGTCCCTGTCGGCGCCCCGGACCCGGGCATACCCTGCGAGACCCGGTACGCGAGCGGACGTGAGATCCAGGGATGCACGTATTCGTCACCCACGCCCGGCGTGATCTCCCGGCGATCACCCGGCTGCGCGCGGACCTGGAGAGCGGCGGTCACCGGGTGTGGTCCGACGGTGACGTCCTGGGGTCGCGGCGCGGCTGGGACGAGGTGCTGCGGCACGTGCGCGACTGCGCGGCGTTCGTCTTCGCGGTGTCCCCGGAGTCGGTGCGCTCCCCCGCGTGCCTGGCCGAACTGCGCTACGCGCGGGCGTTGCGGCGGCCGGTGCTGGCGGTGACGGTCCACCCGGTGCCCGCGGGCGGGGCGCCGGACGAGCTGGCCGGTGCCGCCACCGTCGACTGCTCCCGACCGTCGCCGCGGACCGCGGCGGCGTTGCGCGCGGCCGTCGACGCGCTGCCCTCGGCCCACCGGCTGCCGGAGGAGCCCGCGCTCCCGGCGGCGCCGACCACCACCGGACCGACCACGGCGAAATCGCCCCCCACGGAGCCGCCCGCCACGAGACCGGCCGCCGTCGGATCGACCGCGACGGCGTCCGCCGAACCGGTGCTCACCACCGCGACGATCACCGACTGCGAGGCGCTGCTCGACCGCGGGGCGCTGGACCGGCGCGCGCAGGCCGAGGTGCTGGCGGCGCTGCGGGCGCGGCTGGCCGACTCCGGCGAGCGGTCCGACGCGTGGCGACTGCTGGTGCGGCTGCGCCACACCGAACTGGAACCCGGGGTGGCCGAGGGCGTGGAGCAGGTGCTGGCCCCCGGCTGGCAGCCCGACCCGCGCGAGCACCACGAGGCCCGCTACTGGGACGGGCAGGCGTGGACCACGCTGGTGTGGCAGGGCGGGCGCGAGTTCACCGACCGCGGCAGGCCGCCGGAGGTGCCCGATCCGCCCCGGCGCCCCGAGCCGCCTGCCCCGACCCCGGCGGGCCGGGCCGTGCTGCGCCCCCGGCGCGCGCCCACCCCGGCCGAGCCGGAGGCACCCCGGCGCCGCAGGCGGTTGTCGGTGCTCGTGCCTGCCGGGGTGCTGGTGCTGGCCGCCGGGGTGACCGGGGGCGTGCTGCTCGACCGCGGTTTCGGGCCGGACGAGAGCATGGCCAACCGCACCGCCCGCAACTTCGTCGACGCGGTCAACACCCACGACCGGGGGACGGTCACCCAGTACGTGTGCAGCCGGGACCGCACCGCCAACGCCCACCTCTACGGCGCGTTCCTCGACACCGCCGACGTCACGCTGGAGAGCGTCGACGCGGCCGGGTCCGACCCGAGGTTCACCATTCTGGCGGCACGAACGGCGGGAACGGCGTCGGTGCGGTTGAGCATCCCGCTCGAGGTGGAGAATGGCGAATGGCGGGTATGCGACATCGGTAAGGCGCTGTCGGGCCGCTGACCGCGCGGAGTTGAAACATGCAGGTGTTCGTCAGCCACGCGTCCGCGGACCGCGACGCCGCCGCCCGGCTGCGCGCCGACCTGGCCCAGCTCGGCAGGCAGGTGGCGCTCGACCGCGGCGAGCCGGTGGGGGTGCGCTGGTGGGAGGGGGTGCTGCACCGACTCCGCCAGAGCGAGGTGTTCGTGCTGGTGCTGTCGCCGGACTCGGTGCGCAGCCCCGGGTGCCTGGCGCAGCTACGGTACGCGCTGGCCCTGCACCGGCCGGTCCTGCTGGTGCCCGCGCGCCCGGCCACCCCGCCCCCGGAGGTCACCGACGCCCCGGTGTTCGACCCGGCCGGGCTCGGCGCGGAGCGGGTGGCGAAGCTGCGGGTGGCGCTGCTGTCGCTGCCCACCACTCCCCCGCTGCCGGACCCGCTGCCCCCGGAGCCGCCGGTCCCCTACCTGGAACCGTTCCGCGACCGCCTCGCCGACCCGCGGCTCGGCGAGGCGGAACTGCGGTCGATCTTCCGCGAGCTGCGCTCCCGGCTGCGCGACGAGCAGGACCGGGCCGGGGTGTGGGCGCTGCTGGTGCTGCTGCGCGCCCGCCCGGACGTGCCCGCGGCGCAGGCCGCCGAGCTGGAGAAGGTCCTGGCCCCCGGCTGGCAACCCGACCCGGAGCACCGCGTCGACCGCCGCTACTGGGACGGGCAGGCGTGGACGACGCTGGTCCGGCACGAGGGCCGCGAGTTCAACGAGCGCCGCGTCCCGCCCCCGGAGGCCACCTGGGCGGGTGACGCCCCGGTCCGCCCCCGCCCGGGCACCCCGCCCCGGCCGCCCGGCCGCGGGCCCGCGGGCCACCGGCCCCTCGGCCGCAGGCGCTGGATCCGGGTGGGCGGCGCCGCCCTGCTGGTGGTCGCGGTCGTGGTGGCGGGCTTCCTGTGGTTCGGCGCCTCCACCACCGACCCCCGCGCGGTCGCCCGCCAGTTCGTCGACTCGGTCAACATCGGCGACACCGACGGGCTGTCGGCGGTGGCCTGCGAGAAGGTCCGCCCCACGGTCCGCGCCACCTTCCTCGGCGGCGGTTTCCACCTGACCCTGGAGAGCGTGGACCCCGGCGCCGAACCACCGACCTTCACCGTGCTGGCCACCGACGCGGCCACGGGCAGCTCCGACCGCCGCACCTTCCCCCTCATCCGCGAGGCCGGCGAGTGGCGCGTCTGCGTGTGAGCCGGGGTCGGGCAGGCGCCGACCGAGGTCAGCGCCTGCCCGAGCGGCGGGTGCGCAGGTAGTCGCCGACCACGGCGGAGCCGAGGCCGTCGATGTCGGGGTTGACCACCCGCCCGCCGCCGCGCCGGGCGACGATGTCGACGAACTCCGCCAGCCTCGGGTCCTCGCCGAGCATGAACACGGTGACCGAGGCACCCAGCTTGGCCAGGGCATCGACCTCCGCGAGCGTCTTGCGGAGGGTGCGCGGGGTGGGCGGGTAGTGGAACTCGGCCTCCCCGTCCGGTTCGAGGTGGGCGGTGGGTTCGCCGTCGGTGACCACCAGCACGACCGGTTTGGCGCCGGGGTGCCTGCGCAGGTGGCGGCCCGCCAGCAGCAGCGCGTGGTGCAGATTGGTGCCCTGCTCCCATACGCCCTCCAGCGCGGTCAGCTCGCCGATGTCGACGGTGGCGGCCTGCCTGCCGAAGGTGATCAGTTGCAGCTCGTCGGACCGGAACCGGGTGCTGATCAGCTGGTGCAGGGCCAGCGCGGTCCGCTTCATCGGCAGCCAGCGGTCGTCCTGGACCATCGACCACGACGTGTCGACGCACAGCGCGACCGCCGCGCGGGCCCGCTGCTCGGTCTCCACGACCTCCACGTCGGCCACCTCGATGCCGATGCGCGCCTCGCCCGCCGAGGCCGAGCGCAGCACCGCGTTGCGCAGCGTGCGGGAGACGTCCCAGGCCTCGGTGGAGCCGAACTCCCAGGGGCGGGTGGCGCCGGTGGGTTCCCCGGCGGCGCCCGCGTTGGCGGTGTCGCGCTCGCCCTTGCGCGAGCGCATGGCGCTGAGCACGTCCGACAGCGCGGTCTCCCCGAGGCGCCGCAGCGCCTTGGGCGACAGTTGCAGCGACCCGTCGGCGGCCCGTTCCAGCAGCCCGGCCCGGCGCATCTCGCGTTCCAGCTCCGAGAGCCTGCGCGCGTCCACCCCGGCCTCGTCGCCGAGCTGGCGCTGCAACGCCTCCAGGTCGATGTCCTCAAGGCGGGCGCCGGGGTAGGACTGGGAGAGCTGTTCGGCGAGCGCGTCGAGTTCGGCGAGGTCCTGCATGGCCTGGGCGCCCTCGCCCATGCCCAGCGGGTTGTTCCCGCGCATCCTGGCCGAGCCGGTCCAGTCCTCCCCCGGCCGCAGCGCGCGCAGGTTCGCGTCCAGTGTGGACACCTGCTCGGCCAGCCGGGGGTCGCCGAAGGCGTTGCCCATCAACTCCGAGAGTTCCGCGCGCTGTTCGGCGCTCATCGAGTTCATCATCCGCTGCGCCGCGGCGGAGCGGGCCGCGAGCGCATCGATGAGTTCCTCGACCGTGCGCGGGTTCTCCGGGAAGAACTCGCCGTGCTCGCGCATGAACGCCTGGAACCGCTCGTCGGTGTCGTCGCCGCGCAGGTGGGCCAGCAGCAGGTCGTTGAGGTCGGCCATCATCCTGCGGATGCGCTCGACGTCCTCGGGGGACATCTGCTCCAGGGCCTGCTTCATGCCCTGGAACCGCGACTCCATCAGGTCTTGGCCGAGCTTGTCGCGGATCTGCTCGTAGGCCGCCCGCGCCTCGTCGGACTGCCAGTCGTAGTTCGCCAGCTCGTTGACCGCGGCGGCGGTGCCCGCGGGCAGCGCGTCGAGCTGCGCCTCCCGGAACCGGGCGTCGTCGGACGGGTCCGGGAACAGCGCCCGCTTCTCCGCGCTCAGCGCGCGGTCGAGCAGTTCGCGGACCTCGGTGAGCGTGCCGTCGAGGTTGTGCCTGCGCTGGATCCGCGACCGCTGCTCCCACAGCCGCCGGGTCAGGTCGTCGAGGCCCCGGGTGCCCTCGGTGCCCCGGCGCAGCAGCTCCTCCAGCGCCGAGCGCGGTGAGGAGCCGTTCATCACGTCGCGGCCGAGCTGGTCGAGCGCGTCGCGCAGGTCGACCGGCGGTGCGAGCGGGTCGGGGCCGTCGTGCCAGGGGCCGTAGTTCCAGCGGTCGGAGGAGCCTGCGGGGTCGGCCGTCACGGTCCGTACACCGCCGCCCCGCCCGCGCCCTCGGAGTCCTTGGCCAGCTTGCGCCCGAGGTAGAGGTACTCCAGCGCCAGCTCCACCGCCATGGCGATCCGGCCGGGCGGGTCGGTCGGCTCGACGCCGAGCCGGGCGGCCACCTCGTGCAGCACCGGCAGCTCCGGCAGCGCGGAGAGCACCTCGCTGCCCGGCACCCGCTCACCGGTGGCCACCAGGTTCCCGTCGACCACGGCGTCGACCAGCGGGCGCAGGTCCAGCCCGGCGAAGCGGTCGCGGGCGGTCTCCGACACCGCGCGGCGCAGCAGGTGGGTCAGGTGCTCCTGCTCGCGGCCCTCCTCGCCGGACTCGAACTCCAGCTTGCCGCGCAGCACCGCGGGTACCGCCTCCAGGTCGATCGGCCGGGCCACCGCCGGGTCCTCGCCGATCAGCGCGGAGCGGCGCAGCGCGGCGGCGGCGACGGTCTCGGCGGCGGCCACGGCGAACCGGGCGGACACCCCGGAGCGCTGGTCGACCGCGGAGGAGTCGCGCAGGTTGCGCACGAACCGGGCCAGCGCCTCCAGCAGCGGCTCGCCCACCTCGGCGACCAGGTCGGCCTCCTGGCGGATGACCTCCACCTCGGCCGCCACCGTGGTCGGGTAGTGGGTGCGCACCTCGGCGCCGAAGCGGTCCTTGAGCGGGGTGATGATCCGGCCGCGGTTGGTGTAGTCCTCGGGGTTCGCGGTGGCGATGACCAGCACGTCCAGCGGCAGCCGCAGGGTGTAGCCGCGGACCTGGATGTCGCGCTCCTCCATCACGTTGAGCAGCGCCACCTGGATGCGCTCGGCCAGGTCGGGCAGCTCGTTGATGGTCACCACACCGCGGTGGGCGCGCGGCACCAGTCCGAAGTGGATGGTCTCGGGGTCGCCCAGGGTGCGGCCCTCGGCGACCTTGACCGGGTCGACGTCGCCGACCAGGTCGCCGACGGAGGTGTCCGGGGTGGCCAGCTTCTCGGTGTAGCGCTCGGAGCGGTGCCGCCAGGCCACCGGCAGGTCGTCGCCCAGCTCGGCGGCGAGCCGGATGGAGCGCGGGGTGATCGGCTCCAGCGGGTGTTCGCCCAGCTCGGAGCCTTCGATCACCGGGGTCCACTCGTCGAGCAGCCCGGCCAGGGTGCGGGCCAGGCGGGTCTTGCCCTGGCCGCGCTCGCCGAGCAGCACCACGTCGTGCCCGGCCAGCAGCGCCCGCTCGAGCTGGGGCAGCACGGTCTTGTCGAAGCCGAGGATGCCCGGCCACGGGTCGCGGCCCGCGCGCAGCGCGGCCAGCAGGTTCTCGCGGATCTCGGTCTTCACGCCCTTGGGCGCGTGCCCCTGCTCACGCAGCTCTCCGACGGTGCGGGGGAGGGCGGCGGGGGGCGTGTTCGCAACGGTCACCCCCGAAACGCTACGCACGATCGGCCGTCCGGTCGACGTGGAGCGCGCTCCAGGTTTCGATCAGCCCTGGTGGGCGCCCCCGTGCCCGGCGTGCGGCGCGTGCCGGGCCTCCTCGCGCACGGCCCGGTAGTGCACCCACTCGAAGGCGATCAGGACCACCAGCACCGCGGTCAGGACCGCCAGGGCGACCAGCACCGGGACCAGCCCCATCAGCGGGGTCAGGCCCACCAGCAGGGCCGCGGCGGCGAGGCGGTGCAGCTTGAACATGCGGTTGCACCGCCAGGAGACGGCCGCCTGGGCCAGCAGGTACAGCGCGGCGCCGCCGAACAACGCCCACAGCGGGGCGCCGTGCAGGTGGTCGGCGGGGCTGTGGCCGTCGGCGCCGCCGAGGTAGCCCAGCGCCTTCTTCAGCCCGAGGGCGAGCATGACCACGCCGACCACGATCGGCAGGTGCAGGTAGGTGAAGGCGGCGCGGGCCATCCGCGCGCGCTCGTGGCCGCTGACCGCGGCCAGCGCCCGCTCGGCGACCATCACGTGGGTGTCGAAGTAGGCCCACCACAGGCACGCCGCGATCGTCAGCCCGAGCACCGCCCCGCCGATGATCGGCCAGGAGATGGGCAGGTGGTTGACCCCGACGCCGATGGCCACGATCGACTCGCCCAGGGCGATGATGACGATCAGCCCGTGCCGCTCGACGAAGTGCGACGCGGAGTTGAGCCGCCAGCCGCGGGCACCGATGACCAGCGTGCCGCCGTAGTCGGCGACCACGGCGGCCACCCAGAGCAGGAGCTGGGCGGTGCCGCTGGTCTGCGCGGCGACGAGCAGCAGCACGGTCCCGGCGACCATGGTGGGGGCGAACCGGATGAGCTGGGCGCGCAGCCCGGCGTCGCCGTCGGCCGCGATCCAGAACAGCACCAGGTGCACCGCGCGCACCAGCAGGTAGCAGAACGCGAAGACCACCGGCCCGTCCAGGCCGCCCGGGATGTCGTCGAACGATTCCGGGATGGCGATGGCGATGCCGAACATGGCCGCCATCGCGCCCAGCATCGCCGTGCGGGCCAGCCCCTCGTCGGCCTTGACCAGGTTCGACAGCCACGAGTAGCAGACCCAGCACCACCAGACGACGGACAGGATCAGCGTCCCGCGCAGCAGCGCTCCCGCGCCGGGCTGGCCGCCGTCGCCGGTGTCCTCCGCCATCAGCGCGGTGACCTGGGTCAGCGCGAAGACGAAGACCAGGTCGAAGAAGAGTTCGAGCGTGGTCGCGGTGGAACTCTCCCGCACCCGCTCCACCCTCGGACGCGGCTGCCTGCCGGTACGCGGCTTGCTCATGGCGGCATGGTGGCACGCCGGCCTCCGGCCGGGCGACCCCGGCGGGGTGCGACCGGGTTTCGGCCCGATAGCTTCCGGGCATGGTGGTGCGTCTGCGGCTGCGCTGGGAACCGGTGCCTGCCGACTGGTCCGACGGGGTGCGGGCGGTGGTGCCGTTCGTCCGGTGGGTGCCGTGGTTCGCCGCGGCGCTCGGGGTGTTCTCGGTGGTGCTGCTGGTGCTGGGCCAGGTCCCGCCGGGGGTGTTCGGGGTGGTGTGCGCGGCGGTGATCGCGGTGCTGCCGGGGGTGGCGGCCGCGGTGGCGTTCCGCCGCGACCCGATCGCGGGCCGGGTCATCACCGCCGACGTCGACGACCGGTCGCTGCGGATGATGACCCTCGACGGCTCCGCCTACAGCGAGGTCGACCTCGCCGAGTTGGCCGACTGGGCCGAGACCGAGCGCAGCTTCGTGCTGAGCACCGGCGGCGGCGCGTTCCACGCGGTGCCCGGGCGCGCGTTCGGCAGCACCGAGGACATCGACGCGTTCCGCGCGCTGCTCGCCGCCACCCTGGGGCCGCGGGAGCGGAGCTGAGCGACGGGGCGGACCCGCGCCTCCCGGTCTCCCCGGCCGTCGCGTACCCTCGGTCCCCGTGTCAACTCCGAGTGCGACATTCGCGGTGTGGGTTTCGGCTTGGTTGAACGGATCCGCCGCAGCGGACGACGTCCTGGACGCCCTCGGGCACTGGGCCGAGCTGCACGACGTGGTGGCCGTCGGCCAGGGGACCGCCGAGTCGCTGGACGTGCCGACGCGCGGGCAGGCGGGTGGCCAGGTGGCCGCCCTGCTCGCGGCGGTGCGCCGCGCGGGCGTCACCGGCGGGCGCCTGGTGCTGCCGGTCCCCGGCGACGTGCGCGGCCTGGGTGGTCGCAGCGAGTTCGCGGGCACCGCCCTGCACGCCGGTGAGGCCGTCGTCCTGCACGGCGCCCCGCTGGGCCTGGTCCCCGAAACCGCCGCCGACGGCGTCCTGCGCTGGACCGCCTTCGACATCGGCGACGCCCCCGCCACCGAGCACCTGCCCCTGGGCGAGGCCGAGCACGAGCTGACCGGCGCCATGCGCGTCGCGGCGGGCGTGCTCACCGGCCTGGGCGTGGCCAAGCACCGCGCGGGCGTCCGCGACGAGATCACCGCCCGGGTGGCCCACCGCTCCGCCGCCCCGTGGCCCGAGGGCACCCCGCCGCGCGCGCTGCGGGTGCTGCAACGGGCCAACGAGGTCTCGGCGATCCTGGACCTGGCGGGCGAGGACGCCCCGGGCGGCGCCCTGTCGTCCTCCTCGGCCCGCCGCCGCGCCGAGGCCCTGCGCCCGCTGTCGGACGCGGTGCGCCTGGCCCGGCTGGCAGCGGTCGACGAGGCCGTCCGCGTCTTCTCCGACCGGCAGAGCAGCGACTCCGTCTGAGCCGCGGTCCGGGGCAACGCCCCACCTGTGCGCGCGGGACCAGCCGGAACCGGCCGAAGCGGCCGATTCCCCACCACCCCCTACCTGCGGCTGCCACAATGATCGATACCGACCGTTGTGGTGTGCTCGGGTGAGGAGTGTGGAATGGCGCAGCCGACCCAGGCAGGTCCGCGCAAGGCCCTGCTGGCGATCTCGATGGTCCTCGGCCTGCTGGTGCTCGTCGTCGCGGTGGTGACCGTGCGCAAGCTGGCCGAGCCGCCGGAGCCGCAGGGCGCGTGCGTGCCGCTGGAGGTCAGCGTCTCCACCGAGAAGGACGAGATCCTCGCCGAGATGGCCGACCGCTACAACGCCGCTGGCCGCCTCTTCGCCGACGACCGGTGCGCCACGGTGACCGCGCACGGCCTGACCTCCGGCACCTCCGCGGCTGCGCTGGCGCAGGGCTGGGACGCCGCGGGCACCGGGATGCCCGCGCCGCAGGTGTGGCTGCCGAGCACGTCGCTGTGGGAGCGCAAGATCAGCAGCGGGGGCAAGCCGAGCGTGGCGCTCAAGCCCGATTCCCCGTCGCTGATGTCGAGCCCGGTGGTGCTGGCCATGCCGAAGCCGATGGCGGACGTGCTGCTGGCGCAGTACCCGCGGCCGGGGTGGAACGACCTCATCCAGTTCTCGAAGAAGCCGTGGAAGGACTACGGGCACCCCGAGTGGGGCCAGTTCGTGCTGGGCCGGGACAACCCGCTGCTGTCCTCCTCGGGGCTGGGCGCGTCGCTGGCGACCTACCACGCCGCGGCGCTGGCGGTCACCGGCCGGGAGCTGACCGAGCAGTCGGTGGAGGACCCGGCGGTCGAGGCGGTCGTGCACGGGGTGGAGAGCTCCGTCGGCAGCTACGGCGACGACGCGGCGCTCTACGCGGAGAAGCTGTTCGAGGAGGACCAGAAGAAGGAGCCGGTCCCCTACATCAGCGCCATCGTGCTCCAGGAGCAGCTTGTGCACCTCTACAACGTGGGCGTGCCGAACGCGGACCCAGCCCGGTTGGCCAAGGTGGCCGATCCGGACGCGCAGGACCGGCCCACGCCGCCGAACCGGCCGCTGACCACGATCTACCCGAAGGACGGCACGGTCGTGTTCGACCACCCGTTCATCGTGCTGGCGGGTACCTCCGGGCTCCAGCGGGCCGCGGCGGAGGACTTCCGGGCGTTCCTCGGCGAGCCCGACCAGCTCGCCCGGTTCGCCGGGGCGGGGTTCCGGCTGCCGGTCGACGCGGACGGCAACCCGGCGCCGCCGACCGAGCAGTTGCGGCGGTCCCTGGGGGTGCCCGGCGACCAGGCGCTGACCCGGATCGAGACGCCGTCGCCTGCCCTGCTGGACAAGGTCGTCACCGGCTGGCAGAAGACGCGGCGCACCGCGCGGGTCCTGGTGGTGCTGGACGTGTCCGGGTCGATGAACGACCTGGCGGTGCCGGACCGGCCGGGGTCCCCGGAGGGGAAGCTGACCAAGCTGGAGCTGCTCAAACCGGCGGTCACCAAGGCACTGGACCTGCTCGGGGACAACGACCAGGTGGGCCTGTGGACGTTCTCCACCGGGTACCGCGAGGTGCTGCCGATGTCGCGGGTGGGTGACGTCCGACCGCAGTTGGGGCAGGCGATCGCCGGCCTGACCGCGGTGGGCAACACCGACCTCTACAACACGGTCAACGCCGCGCAGGCGCAGATGGCGCAGAGCATCAACCCCGACTCCATCAACGCGATCGTGCTGCTGTCGGACGGGGCGAACCACCCGGCGAACCCGCAGGCGCGCGCGGACATGCTGGGCAGGGTCAACGCCGAGCTGAACGAGACCTCGGTGCGGATCTACACCATCCCCTACGGCGCCGACGCCGACCGCACCACCATGGTCGACATCGCCGACGCCACCCGGGCGGTGTCCTACGACGCGCAGCAGCAGCCGCTGGAGATCGACAAGGTGTTCGCCAGCGCGTTCAGCAACCTGTAGAGGAGCAGTCGGTGATCTCCAGCAGGCACACCCCCGCCCTGGTCGGTGCGGGGGTGCTCGGGGTCGCCGGTCTGGTCGCGACCGCGCTGGTGCTGCCGCCGGGACTGGCGGTGGCGGCGGTGGTCGCGCTGTCGGTGGGGGTCGGGGTGCTGTGCGCCGGGGTGGTGCTGGGGTTCTGGTGGGTGCTCGACACCGCGTCGGCGCCGGAACCCGGGGCGCGCGTGGAGGGGGCGCCGGTGCTGCTGCTGCGCCGGGTGTGCGCGGCGGCGGCGGAGGTGCGGGTGCACGCGGTGCGCCGGGCCGAGGTCGGCGACCTGGTGGGGTTGTCGTCGGAGGTGGTGGAGGAGGTGTACTCCGTGGCCAGGGCGGCCCGGGTCGAAACCGGCAGGCGCTTCGACGAGGACGTGGACCTGCTGGACCGGGCGGCGCGCGCGGTGGAGGACGTGGTGCGGTTCCTCGACAGCGAACCGGTCACCACGGCCCCGGCGCGCACCGAGCTGACCGGCCTGCTGACCCGGCTCCGCGAGCGGCCGGGGCGCCCCGGCCCCGATCAGTCCACTGCGGACTGAACCGGTCCCTCGGAGCCGCCCGGCGAACCCGAAGACCGCCGACCGGCTGAGAAGTGCCCGGGTGGACGGATGTGCTCGGCGAACGACCACCCCCGAAACCGCCAGCCCGGCGAGCAAACGCCCGGGTGGGTGGATGCGCTCGGCGATGACCACCCTTGCAACCGCCGGCCTGGCTACCCAACTGCTCAGGTGGATGGAAGCGCTCGGCGGCAACCACCCTCGCAACCGCCGGCCTGGCTACGCCCCTGCCCGGGTGGGTGGATGTGTTTGGGTGGGGGTGGTGATCATGTGCAAGCCTGCCTGGGCGGTGGGGCATCCCTTCAGCCCCACCCTGTCACGCCGGGCCACATGATCGCCGTAGGGGCCCCGGCCAAGCACATCCACCCAGCCGGACACCCCCACCACACTGGCAATCAGCTCACGGGGCGGCGGACCGGTTCGCAGCAGGCGATCGCGCACGGGGCGCCGTTGCGGGTGCAGCCGCCGACCGGGAAGTCCGACAGCTTGCGCGCCTCGGCCCCGGCCAGGTGCTCGCGGACGAGTTCCACCACCAGCTCGGCGAAGCGGGGGTCGCCGTTCGGGGTGGCGGCGCGGGCGAAGGCCATGCCCAGCTCCTCGGCCTTCTCCTTGGCCTCGGTGTCGAGGTCCCAGACGACCTCCAGGTGGTCGCTGACGAACCCGACCGGGCACACCAGCACCGCGCGCACCCCGTCGGCGTGCAGCGCCTCGACGTGGTCGACCACGTCGGGCTCCAGCCACGGGATGCGCGGTGGACCAGAGCGCGACTGCCACACCACGTCGAACCCGTCGGCGCCCACCTCGGCGGCCACCAGCCGGGCGGCCTCGGCGACTTGCCGGGAGTAGCGGCGACCGCCCTCCTCCGGGGGGCCCGCGGCGCGGTCGGCGGAGTCGGGCACCGAGTGCGCGGTGAAGACCAGCCGGTACCCCTCGGGCAGGTCGGCGGCGGCGGCGCGCACGGCGTCGGCGAAGGCGGAGACGAACAGGGGGTGGTCGAAGAAGTGGCGCAGCTTGACCAGGTCGGGTGCGTCGTCGCCGACCGACTCGCGGGCGCGGGCGATGTCCTCGTCGTACTGGCGGCAGGCCGAGTAGCCGCCGTAGGCGCTGGTGGGGAACACCAGCGCGGAGCGGACGCCGTCGGCGGCCATCTTCGCGACGGTGTCCTCAACCATGGGGTGCCAGTTGCGGTTGCCGAAGTACACCGGCAGGTCGATCCCGGCGGCGGCCAGTTCGGCGCGGACGGCGTCCATCGCCTCCCGGTTGAGCCGGTTGATCGGCGACACGCCGCCGAAGTGCTGGTAGTGCTGTTCCACCTCGTCGAGGCGCTCCGGCGGGACCCCGCGCCCCCGGGTGACGTTCTCCAGGAACGGGCGGACGTCGGCCGGGGACTCGGGGCCGCCGAAGGACAGCCACAGCAACGCGTCGGTCATGTGCGCAGTTCTAGCTCACATGCCGGTGGCGTGCACGCCGCCGTCGACCCACACCATCGACCCGGTGGTGGCGGGCAGCCAGTCCGACAGCAGCGCGCAGACCGACTTGGCGACCGGGGTGGCGTCGTTGACGTCCCAGCCCAGCGGGGCGCGCTCGCCCCAGGCGTCCTCCAGCTCCTTGAAGCCGGGGATGGACTTGGCGGCCATGGTGCGCACCGGTCCGGCGGCGACCAGGTTCACCCGGACGCCCTTGGGGCCCAGCTCGCGGGCCAGGTAGCGGTTGGCGGACTCGAACGCGGCCTTCGCCACGCCCATCCAGTTGTAGGCAGGCCAGGCGACGCGGGCGTCGAAGTCCAGGCCGACGATGGACGAGCCGGGGCTCAGCAGCGGCAGGGTGGCCACCGCCAGCGACTTCAGCGAGTACGCCGAGACCTCCAGCGCGACCGCGACGTCCTTCCACGGGGCGTCCAGGAACGGGGCGCCCAGGCAGGACTGCGGGGCGAACCCGATCGCGTGCACCACCCCGTCGAGGCCGTCGACGTGCTCGCGCACCGCGTCGGCGAGACCCGCGAGCTGCTCGTCGTTCTGCACGTCGAGTTCGATGACCGGGGCGGGCTTGGGCAGGCGGGTGGCGATCCGCTGCACCAGGCTCATCCGGCCGAACCCGGTGAGCACGACCTCCGCGCCCTGCTCCTGGGCCGCCTTGGCGACGTGGAACGCGATGGACGCGTCGGTGATCACACCGGTGATCAGCAGCCGCTTGCCTTCGAGCAGACCGGTCATGGCCGGGAGTCCTCCTGGAACGGTGTTACGGGACGGGGTGGTGCTCAGTGGCCCATGCCGAGGCCGCCGTCGACCGGCAGCACCGCGCCGGTGATGTAGCCCGCGGCGGGCGAGGCGAGGAACGTCACCGCGGCGGCGACCTCCTCGGGCTGGGCGTAGCGCCCGGCCGGGACCGAGGCGAGGATCTGCTTGCGCCGGTCCTCGGTGAGCGTCTCGGTCATGTCGGTGGCCACGAAGCCGGGGGCCACGACGTTGGCGGTGATGTTGCGCGAGCCCAGCTCCCGGGAGATGGAGCGGGCCATGCCGACCATGCCCGCCTTGCTGGCCGCGTAGTTGACCTGCCCGGGCGAGCCCATCAGGCCCACGACGGAGGAGATGTAGACGATGCGCCCGGAGCGGGCCCGGAGCATGTTGCGGGTGGCGCGCTTGGTCACCCGGAACGCACCGGTCAGGTTGGCGTCGAGGACGCGGGTGAACTGCTCCTCGTCCATGCGCATGAGCAGCGTGTCGTCGGTGATGCCCGCGTTGGCCACCAGTACCTCGACCGGCCCGTGCTCGGCCTCGACCTCGGTGAACGCGGCGTCGACCGCGGCGGAGTCGGTGACGTCGCACTTCACGCCGAACAGCCCCTCCGGGGCGCCCGAGCCGCGGTGGGTGATGGCCACCCGGTCGCCCTGGGCGGCGAAGGCCCTGGCGATGGCCAGCCCGATGCCGCGGTTGCCGCCGGTGACCAGCACCGAGCGACCGCCGGAATTGTTGGAACCGTCCATCTGTCTTCCCCTTGCGCCCCTCGACATCATCCGCCGTGAGGCTAGCGGCCTTCGCTGACGTCTGACTGGTGACCCCGCTGAGGTCGCACGGCCTTCCCGCCTGGACGCGGTCGTCCGAGGTGGTCCCCCGGTCAGGGCAGGCGTTGGCCGATGACCAGGGAGCCCGCCGCGGACAGCAGGGCCAGCAGGGTGCCGAGGATGAGCCACGGCCTGCTCGCGTCGGCCTGCTTGATCTCGTAGCCGATCTGCTCGCCGAGGGTGTCGTAGACCTTGCGCAACTGGTCGGCGGTGGCGGCCCGGTAGAAGTCGCCGCCGGAGAGTTGGGCGATCTCCTCCATGGCCGCGTCGTCCACGGCGACCGACTGGGGGCGGCCCTCGATCTCGACGGTGCCGTCGGCGGTGCCGAAGGAGATGGTGGTGATCGGGATCTTCTTGTCCGCCGCCGCCCTGGCCGCGGTGAACGAGCCGCGCGGGTCGTCCTCGGACTCGGTGGGGATGGTCTGCTTGCCGTCGGACATCAGCACGATGCGCGCCGGCGGTGGGCCCTCCGGTCCGCCGACGACGGAGGAGAAGCCCTCGATCGACTGGAGCGCGGCGAAGATCGCCTCGCCGGTGGCGGTGGACTGGGCCAGCTTGAGGTTGTCGATCGACCTGGCCACGCCCGCCCGGTCGGTGGTCGGGGCGACCAGCACGGTGGCGGTGCCCGCGAAGGTGATCAGCCCCAGGTTCACCCCTGGGGTCAGGCCCTCGGCGAAGGACTTCGCGGCGACCTTGGCCGCCTCCAGCCGGGTCGGGGCGACGTCGGTGGCCTCCATCGACAGCGACACGTCGATGACGAGCACCACGGTGGCCCGGTTGCGCGGCACCTTCTGCTCGGCGGTCGGCCCGGCCATCGCCACGGTCAGCAGCACCAGCGCCAGGATCAACACCACCGCGGGCGCGTGCCGGGTGAGGCCCTGCCGCTTGGGGGCGACGCGTTCGAGCAGTTCCAGGTTGGTGAAGCGCAGGGTGCGCCTGCGCAGCGCCTTCTGCACCAGCACGTACCCGGCGGCCAGCGCGGCCACGGCGAGCAGCACCAGGAACCACCACGGCGAGGTGAACCCGCTCAGGCTCATGCCGCACCCCCCGACCAGCGGCGCTTGCGGGAGACGACGAAGCGCACGGTGTCGGCGATCCAGTCCGAGTCGGTGCGCAGCACCAGGTGCCCGCTGCCCGCCCGGCGGATGCCGGAGGCCACCTCGGCGCGGTGCTCGGCGGCGGCGGCGGCGAACTCCTTGCGCAGCAGCGGCGAGGCGGTCACCTCGCGCTGGCGCCCGGTCTCCGGGTCGGCGAGCACGACGGTGCCCACGTCCGGCAGTTCGACGTCGCGCGGGTCGACGATCTCCACCGAGATCAGTTCGTGGCGCAGCGACAGCGCGCGCAGCGGTCGCTGCCAGTCGGTGTCGCCGAGGAAGTCGGAGACCACCACGGCCAGACCGCGCCTGCGCGGGGGCCTGCGCAGCTGCTCGACCGCGCCGGCCAGGTCGCCGCGCACTCCCTCGGGGGCGCGCTGGACCTGGGCGACCTTGCGGACCAGGCCGCGGGCGTGGGCGAGGCCGCCGCGGGCGGGGACGCGGACCAGTTCGGCGCCGGTGGAGATGAGCGCGCCGATGCGGTTGCCGCCGCCGCGGGTCAGGTGGGCGATGGCGGCGACGGTGGCCACGGCCAGGTCGCGCTTCTCGCAGGCGGCGGTGCCGAAGTCCAGGCTGGCGGACAGGTCGACCACCAGCCAGGTCTCCAGTTCGCGGTCGGCCACGGTCTCGCGGATGTGCGGGGTCGTGGTGCGCGCGGTGACCGCCCAGTCCATCCGGCGCACGTCGTCGCCGGGGGCGTAGGGGCGGGCCTCGCCGGGCTCGGAGCCGGGTCCGGGGACCAAGCCGAGGTGGTTGCCCTGGAGCAGGCCGTCGAGCCTGCGCCGGACGTCGATCTCCAGCAGGCGCAGGCCCGCTTCCATCCGGTCGCCGCGCAGCACCGGCGGCGCCCAGTCCGGCCGGGGGGTCCCGGAGTCCTCGGGGCCTGCCCCGCGGTTCCCAGAGGAAGCCACTACCTACCCGCCACCCCGGCGGGCACGCCGTTCTGCGGCCGGGCCGAGACCTGCGGCAGCGGCACGGTCTGCAGCACCCGGGAGATCATGTGCTCGATCGGCACGCCGTCGGCGAGGGCGTCGTAGGACAGGACCAGGCGGTGGCGCAGCACGTCGGGCACCACGTCGACCACGTCCTGGGGCAGCACGTAGTCGCGCCCGCGGACCAAGGCCAGGGCGCGCGCGGAGGCGACGATGCCGAGGCTGGCGCGCGGGGAGGCGCCGTAGGCGATCCAGCCCGCGACGTCGGTGAGGCCGTGCTCGGCCGGGGTGCGGGTGGCCAGGACCAGGCGCACGGTGTAGTCGACGAGCGCGTGGTGGACGAACACCGACGAAGCCACGCCTTGCAGGCGCTTGAGTTCCTCGGGGGTGAGCACCTGCTGCGGCTGCGGCGGCGCGACGCCCATCCGGTAGACGATCTCGCGCTCCTCCTCGACCGTCGGGTACTCCACCAGGATCTTGAACAGGAAGCGGTCGCGCTGCGCCTCGGGCAGCGGGTAGACGCCCTCGTTCTCGATGGGGTTCTGGGTGGCGAGCACCAGGAACGGGTCGGGCATGGGGAAGGTCTGGCCGCCGATGGACACGTGCCGCTCGGCCATCACCTCCAGCATCGCCGACTGGACCTTGGCGGGGGCGCGGTTGATCTCGTCGGCGAGCACGAAGTTGGCCACGACCGGGCCCAGCTCGACGTCGAAGCGCTCTTGGCCCTGCCGGTAGATGCGGGTGCCGAGGATGTCGGCGGGCACCAGGTCGGGGGTGAACTGCACGCGGGAGAACGAGCCGCCGACGACCTTGGCGAAGGTCTCCACCGCGAGGGTCTTGGCCACGCCGGGCACGCCCTCCAGCAGCAGGTGCCCCTTGGCCAGCAGTCCGACGAGCATCCGCTCGACCAGCCGGTCCTGCCCGACGATGACGCGCTTGACCTCGAACACGGTCCGCTCGAGCAGCTGGGCGTCCCGCGCGGGCGTCGCCGCGGACGACTCGCTCGTGAACTCGGCCTGACCGGGCTCGGTCACCGGCATCCTCCTTATGGACGGTCATCCCACCGAGGTCCAGCAAACCCGACGAGCGGTGAGAGCGCTGTGAACTCCGTCCCCCGCGCCGGGGCTTCAACCCCCGAACCGGCGCAGGTCCTCCGGTGTGTCGATGTCGGCGGCGGCGCCACCGGGGTCGGGCACCCGCGCGGCGGTGAGGCCGCCGAGCACCCGGCGCAGCGACATCCCGGCGCCACCGGCGGGAACGGCGGCGCGCAGCACCCCGAGCCGCCACGCGCTGAGCAGCCACTGCTCGCGCCCGGCACCGTCCACGAGCACCGCCCCGCACTCCCCCACCTCGGCCACCAGCCGCGCCACGATCGTGTGATCCACCGCGGGCAGGTCGGCGGCGAGGAGCACGGTGACGGTGTGCTCGGGCAGGTCGGCCAGCACGTCGAGGGCGGCCCGCAGCGCGGCCACCGGCCCGCCGCCGGGCGGGTCCTCCCGCGTCCACTCCACCGGCCGGGGCAGCTCGCGCTCCGGTCCGACGACCACGGTCCGCGCGCCGTCGACGGCGGTCACGGCCCGGTCCAGCAGCGACCGCCCGGCCACGACCAGCCCCGGTTTGTCGACCCCGCCGAGCCTGCTGCCGGACCCGCCCGCCAGCACGACCGCGGCGCGGGTGTCCGGAGAGGACGACCCGCCCAGGGCGGTGACCGTGCCCGCGGCGCCGTCCACCCGGACCCGGGTGCCGGTCGCCAGCCGGGTCGTGGCGTCGCCGCAGCCGACCACGGCCGGGATGCCCAGTTCCCTGGCGACGATCGCGGCGTGCGACAGCGGGGCGCCGACGTCGGTGACGACCGCCGCCGCCCGGGAGAACAGCGGGGTCCAGCCGATGTTCGTCACCGACGTCACCAGCACCTCCCCCGGCCGCAGCGCCGCTCCTTGCTCTACAGTGGACAGCACGCGCACCGGTCCCTCCGCGATCCCGCCGGAACCGGGGAGCCCGGTGACGTCCGGGCCACCTGGACCCGGGTCCCGCTGAGCCGAATCCCGTTGCGCCGCCCACGAAACCGGGTCGAACCGGCCGCGCAGCACCGTCGGGTACGGCGGGAGCGCGCGGTAGCGGTCGTAGGCCACGCGCCGCCCCGGCACGGCCGCGAACGGTGTCGGGTCGCCGTCGAGGACGGCCAGCAGTTCCGGCAGGGGCAGGAAGAACACGTCGTCGCCGCGCCCGGTCAGCTCCCCCGCCCGCACCCAGAAGGCGCGCAGCACCGAGAACACCCGCACCATCTCCGACCGCGCCAGCTCCCGCCCGCGCGCCGCCGCAGCCGCTTTCGCCAGGGGGCGCCGCAGTGCCCGCTCCGCGCCGGGGTGTCGGGCCCACACCCGGGCGCGGGCCTCGGCCTGGGCGCGCAGCCGTTCCTCCGGGTCGCCCTCGGCGGTGGCCAGGGCGCGGTCGAGCCAGTCCGGGTCCTCGGCCGGGCGCGGCGCGGACAGCTCGAACTCGTCGGCGCAGCGGTGGCCCCACGCGTCGAGGTAGGTGGCGCGGTCGAGGCGCCCCGCGCGCAGCCGGGCCAGGCCCAGCGCCGGGCCGAGGCTGACCAGTTCGTCGGAGTCGGTGTGCAGACCGGTGGCGAGGACCGCGGCGTCGTCGTCGCCGACCCGGGCGCGCAGCCTGGCGTGCACCGCGCCGGGTCCGCCCTGCCGGGCGCCCGCGTCGAAGGTGCGGCAGGTGCGCAACAGCAGGTCGTGGCCTTCGGCGTGCCACAGCCCGACCAGGGCGGCCGGGGTCGGGGCGGCGGCGATCCGCTCGCGGAGCCGGGCGCAGCGGGCGGGGTTCGCGGCCACCAGCGCGGGCAACCGACGCCGGTAGCGGACCGATTCGACGCCCGCCACCGCCGCCGTCCGCAGCGCGGCGCGCAGCAGCGCCGGTCGCGCCATCGGCAGCGGCGGGACGTCGGCGGGGATCGGGCCCAGGGTCTGCGCCATGGCCTTGCGGGCGACCCGGCCGAGGCCGAGCGCGCCCGCGACGGCCAGGGCGGCGCTGAGGTTGAGGTAGAACCGGCCGCCGACGATGCCGTTCACCGGGTGCCCGCCGACCGGGGGCGGGGCCAGGGTGCGCACCACCGACCAGGTGGCCGGGGTCATCACCCCGGGCACGGCCTCGCCCAGGTTGGCGCAGGTCCACAGGTAGTCGCCGCGGACGGTGTCGTTCCACTCGCGGGCTTCGGCGGCGCCGCCGGTGACCGGCCGGGCCTGCAGGATGGCGAAACCGCCTCGGTGCCGTGCCCACTCGACGTCGGACGGGCCGAACCGCTCGTGGACCACGGCACCGAGGGCGGCCAGCTCGGCGGTCTGCGCCTCGGTCAGCACCGGGGCGCGGCGCAACCGGTCCGGCACCGGCTCCACCGCGGTCCCGCCGGGGACGCGCACCGTGCGCAGCGCCTTGTCGCCGATGACCCGACGGGGCCGCGGCCCGCCGACGACGTAGGTGTCCGGGGTGGTCGAGCCGTCGACCACCGATTCGCCCAGTCCCCAGCCCGCGTTCACGACCACGCCGTCCGCCCCGGTCACCGGGTCGACAGTGAACAGCACCCCGGCCGACTCGGCGTCGACGAGTTCCTGGACCACCACGGCCATCTCGGCGTGGTCGATCCCGGCCCGCTCCCGGTAGGCCGCGGCCCGCGCGGAGCCCAGCGACGCCCAGCACCGCTCGACCGCCGCGAACACCTCCCCGGCCCCTTCGACCCCCAGGAAGGTGTCGTGCTGACCGGCGAACGACAGCCCGGGCAGGTCCTCCGCGGTCGCCGACGAGCGCACGGCCACGGCGGGCGACCCGAGCCCCGCGTACGCGGCGGCGACCGCGGCCCGGATCTCTGCGACCGCGGCCGGGTCGGTCCGGCGGCGGAAGGCGGCGGTGGTGACGACGAACCCGGCGGGGACCGGAACCCCGGCCCGCGCCAGTGCCGTCAGCGCCCGCGCCTTGCCCCCGACCTCGACCGACCCGACTTCCTCCGACAGCGGTACGACCAGTGGTTCCCCCATACCGCCCAGTGTCCCGGGATCAGGCGTTCTCGACCACCAGGGCGGGGTAGTCGGTGTAGCCGCGCTCGTCGCCGCCGTAGAAGGTGGCCCCGTCGGCGGGGTTGAACGGGCCGCCCGCGGCCAGTCGGGCGGGCAGGTCCGGGTTGGCCAGGAAGAGCTGCCCGAAGGTGATGACGTCGGCAACGCCCTCGGTGACCAGCGCCAGCGCGTCGGGACCGGTGAAGCCGCCGGGGGTGGCCGGGTTGAGCAGCAGCACGCCGCCGAAGCGCTCGCGCAGGTCCAGGGTCAGGTCGCGCTGCCCGGGGGCCTCCCCCACGTGCAGGTACGCCAGGCCCAGCGGGACCAGGGCGTCGACCAGCGCGGTGTAGGTCTCGACGTGGCCGTCCTCGACGATGTCGTTGTACGGGTTGGTCGGGGAGATCCGCAGGCCCACCCGGTCGGCACCGATCGCGGCGGTGACCGCCCGCGCGACCTCGACCACGAGCCGGATCCGCCCCTCGACCGAACCGCCCCACTCGTCGGTGCGCAGGTTGGCGTTGGTGGAGAGGAACTGGTGCAGCAGGTAGCCGTTGGCGCCGTGCAGTTCCACGCCGTCGAAGCCCGCGGCGACGGCGTTGCGGGCCGCGTCGGCGAACCCGGCGATGGTCTCGGCGATGCCGTCGCTGTCCAGCTCGACCGGCGCCTCGAACGTCTGCGGCCCCGCGGCGGTGTAGACCTGCCCGGCCGCGGCGACCGGGGACGCGCCGACCGGGTGCAGGCCGTCGGGCAGCAGGCTGGCGTGGCCGATCCGGCCGGTGTGCATGAGCTGGGCGAAGATCACCCCGCCGCGGGCGTGCACCGCGTCGGTGACCGCGCGCCAGGCTTCGACCTGCTGCTCGGAGTGCAGGCCGGGGGTGTCGGGGTAGCCCTGGCCGACGACGGTGGGCTGGATGCCCTCGGTGATGATCAGGCCCGCGCTCGCGCGCTGCGCGTAGTACTCGGCGGTCGCGGCGGTGGGGCTGTTGCCGGGGCCGTAGGCGCGGCTGCGGGTCATGGGGGCCATGGCGATCCGGTTGGCGAGGGTGCGGTCCGCGAGGTCGATGGGGTCGAAGGCGGTGCTCATGGTGGGTCCTCCACAGTGCGATCGATTTACCTGACCGAACAGGAAAATGTCTCCGCGTCTTCCCCCATGCGCTCATTTATGAGCCACCTCACCAGGTGTTGACAAGCCTTCCCAGCATGTGGCAGTTCCCTGTCCGAACAGCTAAAGTCGGTCCATGACCCAGGACCCGCAGCGCCCGGCGGGCGCGTCGCTGCCCGCGGCGGCGCGCGGCGGACCGATCAGCCACGCCATCTTCCGCGTGGCCCGGCTGCACCGGATGCTGGCCGGGCGGCTGCTGCGCCAGGTCGGCCTGCACCCCGGCCAGGAGACCCTGCTGATGCACCTGTGGGAGGCAGGCCCGCAGCGGCAGACCGACCTGATGGCGGTGCTGGGCTCGGACTCGGCCACGGTCACCCGCACCGTGCAGCGGTTGGAGCAGGCCGGTTTCGTCCGCCGCGGCCCGTGGCCGGGCGACCGCCGGGCCACCCTGGTCGAGTCCACCCCGGCGGGCAACGCGCTGCGCGCGCGGGTGGAGGAGAGCTGGCGGGAACTGGAGCGGATCACCGTCGCGGACATGGGCGCGGCCGAGCGGGACACGGCGCTGGCGGCGCTGACCCGCCTGGAGGAGAACCTGCTCGCGGAGTGCCCGGAGAACCGCCGCTGAGCCGCGCGCCCGATCACACCGAACCCCACCGACGCAGCGACAACCGGCCACCCTGCAGCCGCCGGCCGGGCACCACCCACCACAACCGACAGGGCATAGGGCCTGTCCTCAAAGCCGACCGCCTGAAAACCGCAGGCCCGGCTACGCCCCTGCCCGGGTGGGTGGATGTGTTTGGCCGGGGGTGGCGATCATGTGCAAGCCTGCTGGGGCTGTGGGGCATCTCTTCAGCCCCACTCGGTCACACTGGGCGCATGATCGCCGTAGGGGCCCCGGCCAAGCACATCCACCCAGCCGGGCACACTGGCAAAATCCCGGGCTTTGAGGACACGGCCTAGGGCTGCGGCTGCCCGGTCAGGCGGTCGACCAGGGCCACGACCAGGGCGTGGCGCTGTTCCGGGGTGAACAGGTCGGGGAGCGTGAGGCGCTCCAGGATCAGCCAGTTCAGGGCCAGCCACAGCGACACCACCGCGGTCGAGTCGCCGGGGAGACCGGACTGCTCGTGGTAACCGGTGTTCGCGTCGAGGTCGGCCCGGACGCGCCGGGTCAGCACCTCCCGCAGCTCGGGTCGGCGGGTCGCCTCCAGGCGCAGTTCCAGCAGGGCCAGGAAGCCCGCCGGGAACGCGGCCACCCGCTCCACCACCTCGTGCATCAGCTCGGCGAGCTTCGCCCGGTCGCGCGGTCCGGCCAGTCCCGCGGCGAGCACCGCTTCGTCGGGGACCAGCCGTTCGTACACGCGCTCCCCCGCCTGGGTGAGGATTTCCTCGCGGTTGGCGAAGTAGTTGGACGCCGTGCCCGCGGGCACCCCCGCCCGCCGGTCGACCGACCGGAACGTCAGGCCCCGCGCACCGTCGTCCGCCAACACCTCGATCGCGGCGTCGAGCAGCGCCGCCCTCCGCTCCGGGTTGCGTCGCACCTTGAAACCACTCCATCCGTAGTGCTAACGTTCAAACCACTACAGGCAAAGTACTACAGCCGGAGTTGATCCGGCGGATGCGAGGCCCAGTGCGCGAGCTCGTCTACTTCGTCGCCGTGTCCATCGACGGCTTCATCGAGGGCCCCGGCGGCGAGACCGACTTCTACCCCGAGGCGCCGGACATGGTCGACCACCTCCACACCCGGTTCCCGGAAACCACACCCACTCACATGCGCGCTCCCCTCGGCCTCGACGGGGTGGCCAACCAGCGGTTCAGCTCCGTGGTGATGGGGCGCGGCACCTACCGGCCCGCGCTGGAGGCGGGCATCACCAGCCCGTACGCGCACCTGCGCCAGCACGTGGTCTCCCGGTCCCTGCCGGAGATCGCCGACCCGACCGTCGACCTGGTCCCCGGCGACCCGCTCGGACTCGTGCGCGGGCTCAAGGCCGAGACCACTCCCGGCGACATCTGGCTGTGCGGCGGCGCCGACCTGGCGGGCCAACTCCTGCCGGAGATCGACGAACTGGTCATCAAGCGGTACCCGGTCCTCGCGGGCGACGGGAAGCCCCTCTTCACCGGACCGTTCCGGCCCCGCCCGTTCGCCCCCGTGGAAACGCTGACCTTCAGCCACGGCGGGACCATCACCACCTACCGACCGGCCTAGAATTCCCGGCGTGCGCAGGGTGATCGTGACCGGCATGACCGGTGCGGGCAAGACGACGCTGGCGACCGCCCTCGCCCACCGCCTCGGCCTGCCGTTCACCGAACTGGACACCCTCGCCTACGAACCGGGCTGGGTCGAGCGCGCGGCATACCGGACCGACGTGGAACGGCTCGCCCGCACCGGGGAGTGGGTCGTCGACTCCTACGGCGCACCACCGGTCCGCGACCTGCTGTGGTCGCGCGCCGACACGGTCGTGTGGCTGGACTACGCGCGCGGACTGGTCACCCGCCGGGCGTTCGTCCGCTCACTGCGCCGCAGCCTGCGCCGCGAACGGATCTTCAACGGCAACGTCGAGCGCTGGCGGGAGTGGCTGAGCCCGGACCACCCCGCCCGCTCGGCCTGGTCCGGCCACCCCGCCAGGCGCACCTACCTCGCGGCCAGGATCGCCGAAGACCGACACGCGCACGTGGACGTGGTCCACCTGTGCACCCCGACCGAGGCGACCGCCTGGCTGGCGACCGTGAACCCGATCGGGGCCCAGGGCGAATAGCGGTCCACAAGAGACCGCCCGGCGGAGGGCGAAAAACCCCGTGGGAGCGGGCTCAGTCGGCCACGAGCCGGGCGGCGAGGCCGGGGGCGAGGCGGTGCACGGCCAGCAGCACACCGACCCCGCCCACCCGGACCACCGACCGGCCGCGGCGCACCCCGCCCAGGATCCCGTCGGCCGCCGCCCCCGCGCTGATCTTGCGGGAGCCGCGCCCCTCGGTCATCGCGGTGTCGACCAGCGGGAGCATCGCGTCGACCACCCGCACGTGCGGGGCGTCGACGGCGAGCTGGTGGCGCAGCCCGGCGCTGAAGGCGATCAGCCCGGCCTTGGCCGCGCAGTAGACCGGCGCGGACCGCTTCGGGACCACGCCCAGCGCCGAGGTGACGTTGACGATCGTCGCCGAGGGGGCGGCGGCGAGGGCGGGCAGCAGCCGGGCGGTGAGCCGCAGCGGCCCGGCCAGGTCGGCGCCCAGTTCGGCGGCGATGTCGGCGGCGAGGGCGTCGCGGTCGGCGCTCGCCCAGGAGCGGTCGAGTTGCACGGCGGCGTTGTTGACCAGCAGGTCGAGCCCCCCGAGCGCGAGGGCGGTGGCGGCGAGCCGGTCGACCGACACCGGGTCGGCGAGGTCGGCGACGGTGGTGCGCAGGCCGGGCAGCATCCGCTCGGCCAGGGCGAGCCGGTCGGCGTCGCGACCGCAGACCAGGACGGTGACGCCGTCGGCGACGAGCCGTTCGGCCAGGGCGAAGCCGACGCCGGTGCCGCCGCCGGTGATCAGCGCGGCGCTCACCCGGCGGCCTCGTGCCCGTCCTCGACGGCGAGGACCAGTTCGTCGAGGTGGAAGTAGGGCACGGTGAACAGCGGCGAGTCGCGCAGTTCCTCGACGACCAGGTAGTAGTCGGCGAGGTCGGTGGTGGTGAACAGGAGGACGTCGCTGCACCGCGCGCTGAACGCCTCGGCGTCGAAGAA
Source organism: Actinokineospora sp. PR83 (assembly GCF_021056305.1). Taxonomy (NCBI): domain Bacteria; kingdom Bacillati; phylum Actinomycetota; class Actinomycetes; order Pseudonocardiales; family Pseudonocardiaceae; genus Actinokineospora; species Actinokineospora sp. PR83. The sequence continues at coordinate 5,625 of NZ_JAJCXD010000065.1, read as the reverse complement.
CCGCGCGGTGGTCCTCGGGTGCCTGCGCAGCGCGGCGCCCAGCGTCTTGTCGGCGACCGCCGCGCGTTCGGGCCTGCTCAGCCGCAGCCACGCGGGCAGTGCGGTGATCAGCATGAACGCCGTGTACTCGGTTTCTGTAGCAGTTGTTACATCCATGGCGGCGACCGTAGATGTAACAACTGCTACAGTCAAGGCCGTGGCCCGCCTCCCCGACACCGCCCGCCGCGCCGAGCTGATCGCCGCCACCCTCGACGACCTGGCCGCGCACGGCCTGGCCGAGTTCACCCTGCGCGGCCTCGCCGAGCGCCTGGGCACCAGTGCCCGGATGCTGGTGCACTACTTCGGCAGCCGCGACCGGCTGCTGGCCGCCGCCTTCGCCGAGCACCGCAGCCGGGTGCTCGCCCAGCTCGACGCCGCCGCCGAGCAGGACCTGCGCACCGCCGCCGCGGCGGCCTGGTCCTCGATGACCACCGACCGCGCGCACTTCACGGTGATGTACCAACTCCTGACCGCCGCCCTCACCGAGGACCACCCGGCCGCCCGGACCGCCGTCACCGCCTGGGTCGACTACGCCGCGACCCTGCTGCCCGACCACGACCCGGCCACCGCCACCGCCCTGGCCTCCGGCCTCAAAGGACTCCTGCTCGACCGCATGGTCACCGGCGACCACGCCCGCTGCGACGCCGCGGCGGCCCTGCTGATCGACCGCCTGCTCAGCTGAGGTCGGCCAGCGCCGCGTCGACCTCGGCCAGCAGCCTGGCCTTCGGGCGCGCGCCGACGATCGCCCGGACCGGCGCGCCACCGGCGAACACCAGCACGGTCGGCAGGGACATGACCCGGTGGTCGCGGGCCGTGGTGGGGTTCTCGTCGGCGTTGACCTTGCGGATGGTCAGGTCGGGCCGGGTCGCGGCGATCTCGGCCAGCACCGGGGCCATCATGTGGCACGGCCCGCACCACTGCGCCCAGAACTCGACCAGGACCGGTCCGTCGCGGTGCAGGACCTCCTCGGCGAAGGTGGAGTCGGTCACGGCGGCAACGGTGTTCGCGGTCGTCACGGGTTCTCCTCGAAGTGGTGGGGTGGCACGCTCGCGGCGTACCCGGTGGTGACGCGGCAGGGCCCGGGTTCCCGCGCCAGCGCGTCGGCGAGCTTGGCCACCAGGCCCGCCCGCACGGCGCCGAGCCGCTCCAGGCAGTCGTCGACCTCGGCGAGGCGGCGGCGGTAGACCTCGACCGAGTCGGCGCAGTCGTCGCCCGCCCCGTGCCCGGCCCGCAGGCAGGCCACGAACGGGCGCGTGTCGTCCAGGCTGAGCCCGGCCGCCTGCAACGCCAGGATCTCGCTGACCAGGCGCGCGTCGTCCTCGTCGTAGTCGCGGTAGCCGTTGGCCGTGCGCCGGGCCCGGCCCAGCAACCCCTGCGACTCGTAGAACCGCAGGGCCCGCGTCGTCGTCCCGGTCCGCTTCGCCAACTCCCCGATGCGCATGCCGGGAACGCTAAACCTTGCCGCCCACGTCAAGGCAAGCGTTGTCCCGCCGGGTCCGGTCGACCTCGGGCGTGTGCGCCTCGGCCCACTCCCGCAGCGCGGCCGGCAGGGTCGCCGACGGCATCTCCTGCGACACCCCGGCACCCGGCGCCGCAGGCAGGCGAAGCGCACCTCGTCCTGGTCGCCCGGCGCCTGCACCGGGTGCGCGGGTCGGTCTTGATGAGCCGGACTCACCGGCTCAGGGTGGTCTCCCGCTCCATGTGCGAGAGCTTCTCGGGGTTGCGCACGGCGTAGAGCCCGGTGATGAGGCCGTCCTCGACGCGCACCGCCACCACGGTGTCGATCTCCCCGCCGAGCCGGACGACCAGTGCCGGGTACCCGTTGACCTGCGCCTGCCGCAGCGACACCGCGTCGGCCAGCCTGCCGAGGCCCCCGATCAGCAGCCGGGCCACCTTGTCCGCCCCCACCACCGGCCGCGCAATCGCTTGCTTGACCCCGCCCCCGTCGCCCAGGAGGACGACGTCCGGCGCCAGGACGTCGAGCAGGCGTTGCAGGTCACCGGTTTCCGCAGCCTGTCGGAACGCCTCCAGCGCCTCCCGCGTCTCGGCCGCGGACACGACCCCGCGCGGCCTGCGCGCCGCCACGTGCGCCCGCGCCCGGTGCGCGATCTGCCGCACCGCGGCCGGGTTCTTGTCGACCGCCTCGGCGATCTCGTCGTAGGCCAGGCCGAACACCTCGCGCAGCACGAACACCGCCCGCTCGGTCGGCGCGAGCGTCTCCAGCACCAGCAGCACCGCCATCGACACGCTGTCGGCCAGTTCGACGTCCTCGGCCACGTCGGGCGCGGTCAACAGCGGCTCGGGCAACCACGACCCGACGTAGGACTCCTTGCGGCGGCCGAGCACGCGCAACCGGGCAAGCGCCTGCCGGGTGGTGATCCGCACCAGGTAGGCCCGCCGGTCCCGCACCGAGTCGAGGTCGACCCCCACCCACCGTAACCAGGTCTCCTGCAACACGTCCTCCGCGTCCGCCGCCACCCCCAACACCTCGTAGGCGACGGTGAAGAGCAGGTTGCGGTGAGCGAGGAACACCTCGGTGGCGAGGTCGGCCCGGTCGTCGGATGGGGCCTGCGCCGCGCCTGCCATGGGGAACTCCTCTTCGCGCTCGACTGTGTCCCCCACCAGATGCCGCACCCGCCCGTTGTGTGACACCCGGAGGCCGACCCGGCCATGGCGTGCATCACACACCCACGCTGTCACACGAACCGCCTCGCGGTCATCTTGTGCCCGACCGACACGACACCACGAGCGAGGACACCCCCATGGACACCCGATTCGACCTGTTCGGCAACGAGCTCGCCCTCAGGTTCGCCAAGCGGTTCGCCAACGCGGGCCAGGTGATCCACTCCTCCACCCTGCCGAAGTCCACCCAGGAACTGGTGTCCCTGCGCGCCAGCCAGATCAACGGCTGCGGCTGGTGCATCGACATGCACACCAGGGAAGCCGTGGCCGACGGGGAATCGGCGGTCCGGCTCAACCTGGTCGCCGCCTGGCGCGAGGCCACCGTCTTCACCGAGGCCGAGCAAGCCGCCCTGGCCTTGGCCGAAGAAGGCACCCGCCTCGCCGACGCCCACCCGGGCGTCTCCGACGAAACCTGGGCCCAGGTCCGCGAGCACTACGACGACGACCAGATCGCCGCGCTGGTCGCGCTGGTGGCCCTGATCAACGCGGCCAACCGGCTCGCCGTGATCGTGCACCAGCGGGGCGGCTCCTACGAGCCCGGCATGTTCGCCGCCGCACTCGCCTGATCGACCCCGCGTCCCGGCCCGGACCCCCGACCCGGACCGGGACGCGCTCACTCGACCGTCGAGAAGACGGAAAAGCCCACCTTGTTGGGCTTCGGATTCCATGCCACGCTGATCTTCTCCGACCTGCGGTTCCCCACTGTCCCACGGCGATGTCGCACGAGATCGACCTGGATCGGCCGCACTCCCCAGCCGGAACGGACGCGCCGGGAGAGTTCCCGCTCCCCGGTAGGGCGCGGTGGTTCTCCTGCGACGCGAGGCCGTGGTGCCGCGGCCTGGCACAGCTCCCGCCCGCGCCCGAATGGAGCCCTCCATGACCCCGATCCCGACCTCGGCCCCCCGCCGCCTGCCCCGCGTCCTCGCCGTTGCGGTCGGCCTCGCGCTCGTGGCGACCGCCGCGGCAGTCCCGCACGCGGAGGCCGACGAGCTGCGGCAGGTCCTGTTCGTGGGCAACAACTGGGACGGCACGGCCGACGTGGTCGAGTCCACCGGCGGCTACGCCCGGATCGGCCGGGTCGACGTCGTCCCGGACCGGGAGGAGCGGATGCGGGAGATCACGCTTAACCCGATCAAGCTCGCGTTCTTCCTCGGCGTCCGCTTCGGCCCCGGCGAGGGGCACGACCAATTGGTCGACGACCTCTACAGCACCCGGACGGCCGGTCGCTGGTGGCCTCGCGCCCCAGCTTCGCCGACGTGGTCTCGATCGATCTGGCCACCGACCGGGTCAACTGGCGCTTCCCGGTCTCCGGCTTCCGCGCCGACCACATGGCGGTCTCGCCGGACGGGCGCGCGGTGGCGGTCTCGGCGTCGATGTCGACATCGACATCGAACACCGTGCACGTGCTCGACATCCACACCGGCAAGCAACTCGGGTCGTTCCCCACCGGGGACAAGCCGCACGAGAACGTGTTCACCGACGGCGGCAGGCTGCTGTGGAACATGTCCATCGGCGAGGTCGTCAACGGCTTCGACGACCCCGCGCTGGACTGGGCCAAGGGCGACCGCCGCATCACGGTCGTGGACACGAGCACCTTCCAGCGGGTCGAGGTGATCGACATGCGGGAGCGGCTGGACGCCTTCGGCCACCGCGGGGTCACCGACGCGGTGCGGCCGGTGGCCTTCACCCCGGACGAGTCCACGCTCTACTTCCAGGTGTCGTTCTTCAACGGCTTCTACGAGTACGACGTGGCCGCCGACCGGATCACTCGGGTCAAGACCCTGCCCACGGGCCATGGTACCAACCCCGACCGCACGACCTGGGTCAACGACTCCCGCCACCACGGCATGACCATGAACCCCCGGGGTGACAAACTCTGCGTCGCCGGGACGGTGGACGAGTACGCCACCGTCGTGGACCGCACCACCCTCACCGAGGGGCCGCTCGTCCCCGCCGCCAAACCCTACTGGGCCACGGTCAACGGCGACGGGACCGCCTGTGTGATCTCCGAGAGCGCCGCCGACCAGATCACCGCCATCGACTTCGCGACCGGCCGGAAGATCACCTCCGTGCCCGCGGGGGACCACCCCCAGCGCATCCGCGTCGGCCACGTCACCGCGGGGTGGACGGCCCCGGCACCGGACTGAGGGTTCGACCGGGGACACCGGGCACGGCCGGACCCCGGTGCCGCTCACGACCGGCCGTGCGGCGCTCCGGCGCGGTGGTCATCCTCGTGCCCGCGGTGGTCGAGCGCAAGGGCGTCTGCCAGCAGTTCCCGGATCTCCGAGGCCAGGGCGTGCCCCCGCCGCGCTGGGCGAGGGCCAAGGCAGCGCCCAGCTCGTCGGTCCCGCGCCGCACGTCGCCCACCGCCAGCAGCAGGTCACCGAGGTCGCGGCGGGTGGTGGCCTCGTCGGGTCCGTCACCGATCCGGCCGGTGATGAGCGCACCGCGCTCCAGCGCCTCGACGGCGGCCTCCTCCCGACCGGTGTCCGCCCACACCGGCGCGAGCAGGCGCAGGGCGCTCGCGGTGCCGCGGTCGAAGCCCGCCGCCTCGGGCAGGACGAGGCACCGCTCGAAGTGGACCTCGGCCCGAGCGGTGTCGCCGGTCCGGCGCACCAGCATCCCGGGGTTCTCGTGCGCTGCGGCCTCGGCCGCCGGGTTGCCCAGCTCGGCGACGATGCCCAGGCCGCGTTCCCCGCACTCGATCGCGGAGCTGAGGTCCCCCTGCACCTCGAACAGGTGGCACAGGTTGGTCAGGCACATCGCCTGCCTCGGGCGGTGCCCCAGCGCGGTGAACCGGGAGTGCCCGCACTCGACCAGCCTGATCGCCTCGGCCAGCCCGGCACCGGTCCGGTCGCGCGCCTGGCGCGAGGCCACCGTCTTGCCCGGCCGCTCGTCGAACGT